>NZ_VCNC01000005.1 GCF_006210265.1 Desulfovibrio sp. UCD-KL4C | reverse complement strand
GCTCCACCTAAAACGCTTCCGGCAATTGCTAATGGCATAACCGTACAAGCACCAGCTGTACCCCATATGCGAGGGTCGCTAACAATGGCTTTCCCGGCTCCTTTTAGTGCTTTCCAAGTACCTTTGCCTATTTTTTTTAAAGCTCCTTCCTCTTCACCCTCACTCTTCCCCGCAAGCCCAGTCCGATCATGAAAATTAATAGGATCATCAAGACAATACCCATAAACATCCACATCTCCGCCCGCAAACCCTAACGGATCGGGAGTGATGAATCTGCCGATTGCGGGATCGTATTCACGATATCCAAGGTGAACTAGCCCAGTATCTTTATCTGTCAGGCCTGCGGCAAACCCCAGACATATATCCAGACTGACTCCGCTATCGAGCAATAGATTTCCAAACGAATCATTTATAATCCGCTTTACCTCATTACCCCTTTCATCCGCAACCATGAAGATTGTGCCGACTTGGTTTGTAGCAAAGAAAAAGGTTTGCCCTTCGTCAGTCATACTTACGGGATTGCCTTCTTCATCGTAGCTGAAGACTTTGGGATGCAGACCTTCGCTGTCAGTTACAGCAAGGAGCGTAGTCAAATCCTGCCAGAGGTACTTTTCCACAACCTTACCGTTAATAGACTTCGCTATTCTTCTTCCAAGCGGGTCACAAGTGTATTCAATTCTGCGTCCGTCAGGCAGATGTACTTCATGGAGCGGCCCTGATTCTAAATAAGAATAACATGTGACCTGACCGAGATCGTTTTTCATCACCATGCGACCTTGGAGGTCGTATATGTATCTTACTTCGCCAGCCTGCGAAAGCTCTAGACTCTGACCGTATTTGAATAGGCGTGGCTTTGTTTGGCTCGTTTCTGCAAATAAACGTTCACCGTTCTTGCCGTACTGGGAGTGCTCAACAACAGCGTTATCACATACTACTTTGCTGATCCTACCACCGTTGTCATATTCATATTCACGTTCAACAGCTTGTGGATCGATTGCTAAGCCTGTGTAAATGATTCTCCCGTTGTCATCGCGCTCAGTTGCTAGGAGTGAGAATTCCTGTATTCGGGATTGTAAAAACTTTGGTCTGGAACGGATCAACCGAAGTCATATCGACTGAGTCTCTCTTCTGCTCGTCATAAATGTTTTCGCCTGTACCTGTTTCCGGCTGTCTGGGCTGATCCTTAGCTACTTCTGCAAGTAATTCCTGTCCGTACTGTGTTTTAATCAAGTCTTTAACGAGGGGCAGATCTGGATTCTCAATGATAAATTTTGCGTGAAGCTTACGTTTTGTTTTCTTTAAATGCTCTTTTTCATATTCTATTTCTCTCAGCTTTCGCTCAAATAAAGCCTTGTGTTCTGGAGACATCATGCTTGGGTACATGCGTTCATGGGCTGGGAAATCTTTAAGGGCGTAATAAGGGCTGTCCATTTCTTCCGGTCCTTCAAGAATGGAATTTGGCACCACATCGTACATCATTTCCAGAATATCTTCTGGTGGTATTGAGTTTTTATACAATCGAACGTTAATGGGGATCTCCTTGCTTTCTTTTTCTCGTAATCTGTATCCACCGGGATAAATCATAAAGACCTCTACTTGCTTTTTGGTAACCTTATTAAATCCAGACCTGTTCTGAATTTAAGCTGGCTACCTGTGGCTGAATAAGCAGAGGATATCGGGCAGGGCGGACATGAATAAGCCGAGTCAGGTCCGAGGGGGGTAATTTTAATATAAGTAAGTTATAAAACATACATAATTTCACATATATGTTGAATCAATAAATAAAATTACACAAATAATCACAGAGCTTTACATGGTAATAATATAGCCGTATATATCGAAAACACGAGAATAAGCAGAGGCATCTATTATATAATGAGGGGTTTGTTATGAATATGATTGAAAGGGGACGGTTGTTCCTATTTATCGGAACAGGATTTATTATTTTAATGGCTGCATTGGCATTGTTACTAGATACTGGTAATATGTTATATACAGCAACTATTGCTCTTGTGGCTGTTATTGCTATGCTTTCAGCAGCCTTTATTATGCAAAAACAAATAGCATATATCGATTCCGTGGCCGATTTTGCAAATGCACTGACAGATAACAATAAGTTATCATCTCCAGTTGAACCCATATCTGATGACAAGAGATTATGGCCGGCAATAAAAAATCTTTCAGAATCATTTCTTCGCGAATCTGGCATGAAAAAAGGTATTATTGAAGGGTTGCCGACCCCGTTTCTACTTGTTGACACCAAAGAACGTACGATGTTCACCAACCAGGCCTGTATGGACATGGTCGAAATTAATAACACGCCTCAAAGTCAATACGGAAAAACTCTTTCAGAAATATTCTACAATGACCCGACACGTAAATCCGCAGTCGGACAGTCCATTCAAACAGGCAAAATTTTCAAAAACCTTGAAGTAAATATCACCGGTCACAAAGGTGGTGTTCGCCACGTTCTAGCAAATGTATACCCGCTGTACGATATAAATAACAAGTGTATAGGAGGTTTCTGTCTATACATTGACATGACAGACCTGAAAGAAAAAGAAACACAACTTAGCGCACATAATGATAAAGTTGCCAAATCAGCAATGCATGCGACTGAAATATCTGATAGGCTTGCATCCGCAACTGAAGAACTTTCAGCACAGATTGAACAATCCTCTGCAACTTCAACCGATCAGCAAGGCAGCACACGTGAAGTTTCAGTTGCCATTGAGCAAATGAATGAAACTGTTATTGAAATTGCAAGAGGAGCCGGTAACGCTGCGGAACTGGCTGATTCTGCGAAAAAGAAAGCCCTTGAAGGTGAAAACGCAGTAGGCCAATCGACGAATCTTATTACCAGTGTACATAAAAAGGCTTTGCAACTTAAAGATGAAATGAATGTTTTGGGCGAACAAGTGAATAGTATCGGAAGTGTCATAAGTGTAATCAATGACATTGCGGACCAAACTAACCTTTTAGCTCTTAACGCTGCCATTGAAGCAGCCCGTGCTGGTGAAGCTGGCAGAGGTTTTGCGGTAGTTGCTGATGAAGTTCGTAAATTGGCGGAAAAGACAATGAACGCAACAAATGAAGTTGCTTCGGCCATTAACAACATCCAGCAAAGCACTCAAAAAAGTATGTCCTCATCTGAAAAAACTGCGCTGGAAATTGATGAGAATAGAAAACTGGCAGAAATATCTGAAAAACTACTTGAAGAAATTGTTGAACTTGTTGACCAAACGGCCGACAATGTCCGCAGTATAGCTGCTGCTGCTGAGGAACAATCTGCCGCAAGTGATGAAATTTCTTCCTCAACAGAGCATATTGCAAATTCTGCTGAAGAAAATGCCAACTCCATGCAGGAATCCTCTATTGCTGTCAGCGGCCTGGCGAAAATGGCCGTTGACCTTAAAAAAATCATTAATGACATGTAATAATAAAATAAATTAACCCCCGAAATATCTTCCGGGGGTTAATTATTAATATGATCTACCCGTGGTTACAAAAAATAATGTTATTTAATTTTACTCAGATTCAGCATCCTTTAAAATTTTACGCAACTTAGGAATGCTGTCTTTAAGCGAAAAAGCCACTCCGATATTTTTGAGCGTATCAATAAGCTCCTCTCTTTCACTTCTAATTTTCCCTTTAACCAAGTCAGCGCTTCCACTATCTTTTTTTTCAAAGTGCTCAGGCACCGCAACAGTTTCTTCAAAATCAGCATTATCTCCACAGTTAAAACGTTGAAACACACCCTGCGAATTACGCGCATAGCAATTTTTCTTACAAATATATTTCAAAATAAATCCTTACAACTATACGTTTGTCTGATCATCCATAATAACATAACCGCTTATTTTCCCAGCTGTTGCATTACTTCCACCTACGGTAAAAGATAACCTCACGTACGCTTTGTGCTCCACAGGAAGGCACGGAAGTGGGAAATTGTACCCTTTAATCAAACTAGCAACAGGAATTGCGCCTGACTCAAAAATGGTATTATAGAAACCGAAAGAATCATTTTCAGCCCCCTGCAAAGCCACTCTTAAATCTGTAAGACCTTCAAATGCTTCACCATCCACATAAACCTTAAGTTTAACAGTATTTCCACTACCGCAATCTTCACCAACATAGATGATATTTTCAGAAATTGTGTTTCCGACTATTGGTTGTTCTTCGCAAAAACAAAGCTCTTTATCTAAATACATATTAATCTCCTTTAAATTAAATCATTTTAAAACATGTCGAATTAAGAATTAAGCAGTGACTGCAGACTCAGTATTGAGAATAGAATCAACTCTGCGAATCGGGCATCCCCAGAAGGTCGTTACAGGCTTACCTTCCCAGTTTTCAGTTTTAAGCATGACGTTATTTTTGTCGGAGGCTTCAATATCAAGCTGAGTTTTGATGGTCTGATTACAATAAATTACAGTCTTACCCATATTGGTGTTGGGTATTTTGTTCAAAGCCTGAATCAGGGCATGACGCAAAGATTCAGTCCCCAAATTGGTGGTATCGATGGAAGCAATGCGCATTACATAACGCCAGTCACGGACAACTAGACCGGGTGTCCATTTAAAATGGGTACGAAGGCCCTGATATTTACCACCGTTTGCGTCTTCCAAAGTGACTTCACCAAGATCTTTATGAGTAAGACCGCCAGTGCTCCCTTTAGGGAAAGTGAAATGCACAGTCTGATCTGACCAGCAGACAATCCAAATAGATGTACAATTACTCCCAGTCCCACCGAAATTGACTACATTTTCATGTTCAAGGCTGCTGAAACGAGGTGAAAGACCCAAATATTTTTCAGGCTCAAGAGCTGTGTCCCCGTAAACGAAAGTATCTGCAAATTCCTGATTCATAGCTTCAAGGAATGCACGTTCTTCTGACACACGGAAGGTTGAAGTGTGCCCGTTAAGCTCCGACAACGCTTTATCCATTTCCGCATATGATTCCAACATTCCACAAGTATCATCAACCTGCTTTGTGCGTGACTTGCTGGGTTTAATACCGTAGTTGAGCTTACGCCAGCTTACGGTTGGCAAATCAGTACGAACTGTTGTTCTGTGGCCTGTCGGCAGATTACCTTCAACCCAAGCGGCATCTTCAAGAATCTCGTTTGTCTGTGATAGTGTTTCAACAACAGCAGCAACATCACCACTAGGATCAACACGTTTAGACCATTCTGCAAGAGTAAGAGCGTTGTTACCAAGAGTTCCCATAAAAAATCTCCTCGAATTTCGGCCTTCTGGAGGCTCTAATTTAAGGACGCTTTAAGCGTTCATAATATATAATTTATCGCTACTGGCGAACAATTATCAATACAAGTTAAACAGGCTGATTAGGATAAAGGATTTCACCGATTGTTTTCTTCCTTCCAGTCGGCTTCGGGCTGTCCACATAAGAATCTTCGGACATACGCATCCCTATTCCATGAAAAGCTTTAACCACCTCAGGGTGATTGTTATAGCCGGAATCTTTGATCAGCTTTACCAGTTCAGGTGAAGCAAAAGCTTTCATTGCCTTATTAGCTATACTTACATTTTGCCTGAAAGCAGCTCCATGCCAGCCTGGTAAAGAACTTATTTCATCCGCCCACTTATTGACCTGCTGTTCATGGTCCTGATGTCTTGCACTTTCAAGTTTGTTATTAAAATCAACCAATTTCTGTGCAAGCTCGGCAGTTACACCGTTTTCACGAGCAAAATCTCTGAAATGCTGATCAATATGGGATGGAACTTCAATTCCTTCTCCATAATTTATTTCATAGTCTGCTGGATCAATCTGCGCGATAGAGCTAGAGTCCAGATTAACATCACCTTCGTCACCTGTTCCACGGAGCTGACTCCTAGTTGAATTTTGAATATTTTCTTGATTTGATTCATGTTCATACTCACCCTCATCATTTCCAAGAATGGATAGCCTCCCATTCGCTTGTCCATTACCTCCGGCAGCGGTTACCCCCGCCTGCGAATCTTCAGGAGCAACGTAATCACTCATTTTTATTCTCCTCTTCCCTCATTTTTTCAGCGCGCTCACGAATGATTGATAGGTAGATTTCCTCATCTGCCGTAACGACAGGAGCAAGTACATTTTCTACGACAAAATCATGAACAGCCACATTCCGATAAATATCCGTTTCTTTGGAATAAAGAACCGCGTTAACTCCTCCCTGCTCAAGCAAAAATGTAAAAATACGCCTACCGTGAGGAGAACCGAAAGTAGCTTTCACATCTGCCAGAAACTGCTCTGTTAATCTGCGATGTTCTTTTTTAATACTTTCAGCTTCCAGCTGTTCCTCTTCCAAAAATTCAGCTTCCACTGTCATTAGCTCGATTCCTCCTGTGAGGGGAAACTTGTGTTGTTCCTCCCCCCTACAAGACATAGAATATGTAATCGCTCGGACATAAAACAGCCGACTCATGTCCGGGGACAACTTTTTATGTATTTTTTAATAAAAAGTAGCCGGAAGAAATTAAGGATCTGTCCAAAAAGGAGGGAAAACTAGAGTAAAAGCCATAACAAAAAAACGAGTACAACCTATCAAATAAGATAAATTTACTCTTTAATTACAAATATTAAGAATATATTGGGAAGATAATTTGAATACTAAATGAAGGCTAAATACTATATGTTAACCGGCAGGATTCAAGAAAGTAATCTAAAGATTAAGTAAAATCTTAAAAATTTAAAAAGATGTGTAAAAAAGTTTATTACAACAAAGAAAAAGAACAAACCATATTGCGCCCCTTCTCTTTTGCCTTATAAAGGGCTTTATCGGCATTGCATATAACCTGATCTACATCCTTATCACCTAACTTAACAGGATTCCCATGTCCTTTATACTCATAAACTCCAATACTCATTGTAATATTAACTTCACAAGGACCAATAGGTATTTTAATATTGCTCAACGATTCACGCATTCTCTCAGCAACCTGAACAGCCTCTATTTCAGAAGTATCAGGAAGAATAACAACAAACTCTTCGCCACCATAACGCGCCAAAATATCTTCTTCGCGAATAGAATCTGAAATAAAAATTCCTAAAGCACGCAATACAATGTCCCCACAGGCATGGCCATGAACATCATTAATATTTTTAAAATGATCTGCATCGATCATGAGAAAAGAAACACTCCCGCCCTTACGTTCTGTTCGATTCAATTCCTTCCGTGCTGAATCAAAAAACGATCTTCGGTTAAAAAGACCGGTAAGCGGGTCAGTCACCGCCAGTAAACGATATTTTTGCTCACTCTCAATAAGCTTAGTTCTCGTTTCTGCAAGCTGGACAACCATACCATTAAATGCTTCAGAAAATTCACCCAAGAAATCAATTTGCTGACTGTAATCACCTTCAGCCACTTGTTTTGTCTGCCAAGTCATATGACGCAAATGTGAACGAAGCGTCTTTAGCGCTCCAGCCATAAACCCTTTGACTCTAAGATCTTTTGAGGTATCTCCATTTGCAAGAGAAAAGGCAAAAAGACTGATATCTTTAAAGTCATTTAGCAAAGAAATCAGATCAGTATTTTCTCTAAATGATGCCGGAAGAATGATGTCTTGTTCAGGATATGTTAAAACATGGCGGATAATATCAACAATTTCAGAAGAAATAGCATAATCTTCATTATCAGTAGTTGGTTTTGAAGAAGTGCTTTCTTTCTTATCGGTTAATGACCCAAGCTCAAATGGAAACTGACGAGGCATAATGAACCTAATCCTTCACGACTTCTGCTAAAAACCTACAGGTTCTATCTCCTGTACACCAGCAATCGACTTCTTTTACTTCAAATTTACTCCCTGTAAAACTTTCCATCAAACCAGCTATAAATCCTTCATCATAAGCACAAATTTCATAATCAAGCTCCGGTAACCCTGAACAGTCCAGATCTTCAGAAACGGTTAGCACAAACCTACCCACTTCAAGATCAGCTTCTTCCACTTTAAGAATTCCTACACCCATTTCTCGCAAAGCAGTTTGCAAAACTTTTACGTACTCATTAAAATTAGTTAATTCTGAAAAAAATTTCTTGAACATTTCTTCGCCGGCAAGTTTACCGGATTCATAAAACAATTCATCAGCTTTTTCAGTACCGTAATTCTTTTCCAAAATATCTCGAAAAGAAAACTGCATTAAACGGTAAACTTCAAGTCTGGCATAAGGACCTAAATTAGGGCGTCCCAGTTCAAGGTCACCTATAAGATCCCACGAAAATTTATACTTTCTCTCTTTCACACTCCATCTCCTCAACTATTCAATCATTATGGCTATTTTAAAAACACTATAAGCTGCAAAAAATATCGCGTACAAGAATTTTTTATTAACAATTAATAATTAATATTTAGAAACAAATTAATCTTTTCCTATAACAAGCACAAAGAAATTATAACATTACTGATATATACTTATAAATTGCCCAAAAGTGGCAAAAACTACCTGCCATAACAAATAGATGGAAAATTTCATGAAAGCCCAAAAATCTGGGCCAAGGGTCTGGATGTTTAAGAGCATAAATTACAGCACCAATAGAATAGAAAAGACCTCCAGCCAAAAGCCACAGCAATGCTCCAACCTGCAATGATTCTATAAGAGGCCAAATACCTACAATAGCAGCCCACCCCATTGCAAGATAAAATCCTGTTGAAAGCCAACGAGGAGCATCAAGCCAAAAAAATTTAGTGATAATTCCACCAAAGGCCATAGCCCACACACATCCGAAAATAGACCATCCCCAAACGCCCTTCAATCCAACAAGACATATGGGAGTATAAGTAGCTGCTATATAAATAAAAATCATACTATGATCAATTTTACGTAAGAAGCGTGTCCCGTTTTCTGAAAGAGGAAGCCAATGATAAAGAGTACTTGCTAAATACAATAGAATCATTCCAACCCCGAAAACAGAAAAAGTAACAACATGCATAATATTAATAGGATTAGTTGAAACTTTGAGAAGCATTATAAGGCCCCAAATGGCAAGGCAAAATCCAATAAAATGAGTTAAACCGTTCATGGGTTCGCGAATATATTGATTCATAAATTACCTACTAACATGGTTTAAAAACTCTCAAACACTATTCATGTATGAGTATATACTTTAAATAAACAAGCAATATTATTCTTACAAAATTAAAAAGTAATCTTATACATTACAAATTACTGAATCAATTTCTTATTATTACATAATTTTTTTATTTAAAAATAAGACTTTTTTTCAACAAGATTGCTTTTGCAGCAAATATCTTGTATTTGCTACACCGCTGTTTTTTACGAAATGATAATAAATTTCACAAAGGAAACCTTGTATGCGTTATTTTAAGACCATTTTTTTAATTTTTGCCTTTATTTTACTGTTTTGCCATCCAGCATTTGCTGCTGACTCCAGCTTGGCTTCTACCAATGCTGCAAAATTCGGGATACTCACCCTCATTCCACCTTTGGTTGCTATTATTCTTGCGTTCATCACTAAAAATGTCGTTCTTTCACTTCTTTTGGGTGTTTTTTCTGGGGCATTTATGCTTGAGTTAAAAGGATTCCATATCTACGACGCTTTTATCGCAGGATTCCTAAGACTTTCTAATGAAATACTTGCTTCTCTAGCCAGCCCTTGGAATGCAGGTATCATTTTACAATGCCTTGCTATCGGCGGGCTTATCGCCCTTGTTTCCAAAATGGGCGGCGCAAAAGCAATTGCTGATGCTCTTGCTAAAAAAGCAAGAAGCCCTAAAAGTTCACAGCTTGTAACTTGGTTCTTAGGTTTGCTTATCTTCTTTGACGATTACGCTAACTCACTGACTATCGGCCCTATAATGCGCCCTGTTACTGATAAAATGAAGGTATCCAGAGAAAAACTCGCATTCATTATTGATGCAACAGCCGCCCCTATCGCGGGAATCGCTTTAATTTCAACATGGGTTGCATATGAAGTTGGACTTATTCGTGACGGACTTCATGGCATCGGCTACACAATGAACGCTTATGGCGTGTTTGTAGAAACTATTCCCTACAGATTTTATAATATTTTAATTCTAGTCTTTATCCTCGGAACAATCTGGTTCATGAGAGAATTTGGGCCAATGTATAAAGCTGAACAGCGTGCGCGGACCACAGGTAAAGTATTAAGCGACACAGCTAAACCTATGATTTCCGATGAAACAACTGAATTACAACCTAATCCCAACATTACCCCCAGCATCTGGTATGCAATTATCCCAATCGGAACTCTTATCGCAGCGGCATTTTTAGGCTTCTATTTTAACGGTTACAATTCAATAATGGGCGGAGACAACGCCCAACTAATTAAATTATTCAACGATTCTCCAATATGTTTCAGAGCAATTCGCGAAGCTTTCGGCGCATCTGATGCATCTGTTGTTTTATTTCAGGCAGCTTTGATCGCCGGAATCGTCGCCCTTGCAATTGCTATCGGTAAAAGAATTTTAAAAGTAGATGAAGCAATTTCCACATGGATTCAAGGAGTAAAGTCTCTAAATATAACAGCAGTAATTTTACTTCTGGCATGGTCCCTTTCCGGAATCATTAAAGAACTCGGAACAGCTGCATATTTGGTAAATATTTTATCTGATACTATCCCCATATTCCTGTTACCTTCAATCATTTTCATAATGGGTTCAATCATCTCATTTGCTACAGGAACTTCTTACGGAACGATGGGAATATTAATGCCGCTGTGTATTCCACTGGCATATGCGCTAAGCCCTGAGCAAGGTTACGTAATCTTAAACATCGGTTCTGTTCTCACCGGAGCAATCTTTGGAGACCACTGCTCTCCAATTTCAGATACAACAATCCTGTCATCAATGGGAGCAGCGTGTGATCATATAGACCACACAAAAACCCAGTTGTTTTATGCAATTCCGGTCGCACTTATATCTATCCTATTCGGCTATATTCCCGCAGGCCTCGGAATGCCAATATCCATAATACTTCCGGTGTCTATTTTGGCCATACTCGCAACAATACGCTTTATAGGTAAACCAGTCGCTAACTGATCTCACTCCTTAAATTAAAATTAAAACGCCCCTTGCTCTTCTGAGTAAGGGGCGTTTTAATTTTAACCACTAAAAGACATTTAAGTTGACGAATTTTATTTACCGATGTTAAAGTGAATTCACTTTCACATAATAGGAGCAATCTTTGAAAAAAAGAATGGATCGAAATTCACGCCGAGAACAAATCGCGGAAGCTGCATTAAAACTCGCTGCTACAGACATTTCAGCGATTACAGTAGAAAATGTTGCAAAAGCATGTAAGATTGTTCCATCCGCACTATATAGGCACTATAAAAATAAAGATGAAATATTTGAAGGCTTACGACAACTTGTAAGAAATAAAATAAAAGAAAACACAGTAAATGCAGCAAAAGAAGAAACCAACTCTATTGCTATTTTAAAAAATATTGCTCTGAAACATGGAGATTTTATTTATAAATATCCTGGGATTCCGCGACTTCTTTTTTCGAATCAGGGAGCAAACAAAGACTCTTTAAAGCGAAAAGGATTTCTAAGTATCATGGCGGAATATCGTGAGACCATGACAATGATTGCCCGAAAGGGTCAGCAAAAAGGTGAAATAAGAACGGACATAAAACCGGAAGACATAGTCTTTATGTTTTTAGGAACTGTGGTCCCACCTTCATTTCTGTTTCATCTTTCCGACGGAGAATTTGACCCACGACTCCAAATAGAGCGGAATTTTATTTTATTTGAAGATGCAATAAAAAACAGACACATTTCGGAGGAATCCTGAAATGAAAAAAACTGAACAACGTACCGCGTTAACTATACTTACCTTAACAGTATGCCTTTTAGTTTCAGCCTGCACTGACAATGAAGATTACCTTTGGCAAGGCTATGTTGAGGGTGATTTTGTCTATGTGTCATCCCCGCTCGGCGGACAGCTTGAGGAGGTAAACGTAAAAAAAGGGCAACAAGTAACAGCAAATCAAACTCTATTCACACTTGAAAGAAAGTATGAAAAAGCAGGAATTGATGAAGCCTATGAAAATTTGGATAAGGCTATTAGTGATCTTGCAAACAAACGAAAAGGAAGTAGACCTTCCGAAATAGCTTCAATCAAAGCTAGGCTAAAAAAAGCAAAGGCGGCAGAGTCTCTAGCAGCCACAGATTATAAACGTAGAGCAGACCTTTATAGATCAAGGACAATATCCGAAGAAGAAAGGGATAAATCCCGCTCAGATTATCAGCAGGCAACTCAGCAGGTAAATCAAATATCATCTGAGCTTGTTACCGCGACTCTCGGGGCACGCTCTGACGAGATTAATGCTGCAGAATCCGCAGTTGATGCAGCAAAAGCGAGACTTGCTCAAGCTCGGTGGAATTACGATCAAAAAGAACAGCTTGCTCCACGATCAGGAATAATCTTCGACACTATTCGATATAAAGGTGAATGGGTTCCGGCAGGAAATCCAGTGCTTTCAATATTGCCACCTGAAAATCGCAAAGTAAAATTCTATGTTCCTGAACCGATTGTCGGAGAATTTTCCCTAGGCGAAGAATTACTCCTTAACTATGACGGATTAAAAGAACCCATCAAAATTAAACTGAACTACATTTCACCTAAATCAGAATATACTCCGCCGGTTATTTATTCCAGCCAGAGCAGAGCAAAACTGGTTTTCATGCTGGAAGCTTACCCTGCTCTAAATGATGCGCTACGCCTTAAACCTGGACAACCTGTAGATGTCAGTCGGGATATCAAATATTTTGGACATAACGCCGGAATAATTGATACCATAAAGTCTTTCTTCCGAGGCAAGAATGGATGATCAGACCATCATAAACGTAACAGGCGTAACCAAAATATTTGGGAAAAAAACGGTTGTTAACGCACTGGATATGAACGTCAAAAAAGGCGAGATATTCGGTTTTTTAGGCCCGAATGGATCAGGTAAAACAACGTTTATTCGTATGCTTTGCGGTCTACTTAAACCTGATGCCGGTTCCGGTACATGCCTAGGATATGACATTTTAACAGAGTCAGATCTTATAAAACCCAAGGTTGGATACATGGCTCAAAAATTCAGCCTGTATGGTGACCTCACTGTACGTGAAAACCTTGAATTTCTAGCAAGAGCTTATCAACTACCAAACCGCAGCAAACTGATTGATGAAGCGATAGAACGCATGGGACTGGGACGATTCGAAAAGCAGCTTGCAGACAGCCTTTCCGGTGGCTGGAAACAGCGACTTGCTTTAACCGGATGCACACTGCATAGCCCAAAGCTACTACTTCTTGATGAACCCACCGCAGGTGTCGACCCATCAGCAAGGCGAGATTTTTGGGATGAAGTACATAACTTAGCGGCCCAAGGAATTACAGCATTGATAAGCACTCATTATATGGATGAGGCTGAACGCTGCCACAGACTAGCCTACATTGCTTATGGAAACCTTTTAGTTAAAGGAACCCTCGAAGAACTCATTGAAAATTCCGGCCTGCATACTTGGACTCTAAAAGGTCCAAGACTTGCCGAAATGACTCCCCTTCTTCGTACTACAGACGGAATTGATCAAGTCGTTGCCTTTGGTAATACGCTACACATAAGCGGAAGAAATAAAGCAAAAATAGAAAACGGAATTAAGGCTGTTGCAGGACCGGAGAACAGTTTCAACCCGTCTGAAACAAGTTTGGAAGAAGTCTTCATCGATCTTATGAGAGGAAAAACGCCATGAGCACCCTTAAATTATTCTCTTTTAAAAGGTTCATGGCCATTACTGGAAAAGAATTCATACAAATGCGTCGTGACAGGCTAACCTTCGCCATGATGATCGCTATTCCGGTCATTCAATTGCTTCTTTTCGGATATGCAATAAATTCTGATCCACGACACCTACCGTTAGCCATACTCTCCGGTGATAACACTCAGTATTCGCGCGCCATAGTCTCCGGCATGCAGACAAGTACATATTTTGATGTGAATAAATTTATAAATTCCAGAGCTGAAGCAAATAGATTACTCGAACTTGGTGAAGTACAATTTGTTTTGACAATCCCTGAGCAGTTCGGACAGAAAATCGAACGAGGGGAACGCCCTACTCTTTTGCTTGAAGCAGATGCAACAGACCCGATGGCTACGGGTAATGCGGTAAATTCCATGAAAGAAATAGTGCATAGAGCTATGGAGCAAGAACTAAAAGGTTCACTTAGCTATCTTCTGCCCAAAGATCCTCCCGTAAACATGCTAATTCATGCTGATTACAACCCCGAAGCCATCAGCCAATATAATATTGTCCCGGGCCTCATGGGGGTCATCCTGACCATGACTCTTTCCATGATAACATCTCTTGCAATAACAAGGGAACGGGAACGTGGAACAATGGAAAATCTGCTGACGACTCCCGTACGCCCGCTTGAAGTAATGCTTGGAAAAATTATTCCATATGTCTTAGTCGGTTATATTCAAGTAATATTGATTATGCTTGCTTCTATCTTTCTGTTCAATGTCCCGATTAACGGCAATCCTGTAATCATATTTTTGTATTCATCATTCTTCATTGCCGCAAATCTGACAGTAGGAGTTACAATATCAACTATTGCTAAAAATCAGCTTCAAGCCGTGCAAATGTCCATATTCTTTTTCCTGCCGTCACTATTGCTGTCAGGATTTATGTTTCCGTTCAGAGGTATGCCGCAATGGGCGCAGACACTAGGATCATTTCTGCCGCTTACCCACTATTTAAGATTAGTACGCGGAGTTCTGCTTAAAGGCAGCGGGTGGATAGAATCAGCACACCACCTGTGGCCTATAATTATTTTCTGGCTGGTAATTCTTGTGGTAGGACTAAAAAGATATAAGCAAACTCTTGATTAGATGTAGCACCCTTCAAGCCAAAAGCACCCCGGAAAACAGTATACCCCGTTTGCCTGCATCCAATATCCTTGTTTGCCGTTTTTACCAGTATAAGCCCTGCTTAATCCTAAGCGAATAAAAACTTCTTCTGCTCCGGCGAGGACGGTATTAAAATCTTCAAGCCTATCCTGCTGAACATATTTCAAAGCACAGGAATGAAAATTCAAATCAGCAATAGGAGTATGCCGAAAAGTTTCTTCGGTTTTATCAGTAAAACTGAGCCTCAATTTTTTTTCATCAGTTCCGATAGCAGAAAGTGACAATGATAAGGGGTCGATTCTTATTGTTCTAATCGAAAAATCAGTAGGATAATCCAAAGGAACATATCTTTTTTTAGGTGTAATAAGTCCATCGAAGGCTTCGGTCACAGAATCGAAAGAACTTCGCTCCAATAAATCTTTAAAAGAAGCTTCATCCATTTTTTCGAGCCATAAATCATTAACAAAAAGACAATCTTCAACATGAGGAGGCTCTGCGATATCATTAGGAATGACGGTAGCATCGACAATCATCCCCGGAGAAATTCCTTTCTGATTAATGATAGCTTTAGTTGCATAAGGCAAAGGCCTATGACATTTGCAAGAATCAACATCAAGTAATGCCATGCAAACATCATCATTATCTTTAAACCTAGTTATATCTGTCACAACAAGCTTCATAAAAACCTCTTTATTATCCGGGTAACAATCGCCCATCCATATAATGAAACAGCTATTATAATGTAGCTCTTTATTGCTAAAATATCAACATTAAGGATGCAACGACCTAATATAACATATAATACAAAAGATGCACTTTAACAAAAAGCGGAGCCTTTTATAAAGACTCCGCATAAAAGATGTCCCTGAGATTTTACATTGTACTCATAATCTGCTCTGCTTTTCCGGCAATCCCCACAACCTCGCTACGATTAAATCCTGCCTGCGACAAATCTTTAATTATACCTGTTCCGGCAGAAGCAGCCGCCATACCTAGTTGCATCTTCTGCTGCTGAAGTTGCATCTCTCTTCTTTGATTCCTAAACTTTTCTACTTCATCACCGGAACGGACAATACCCGTCGGTACACCTACCAAATCCGCATATTCATCAACAGCGCGATCCATATCAACTTTATCTAAGATCTCAGGATTCGCTCCGGCAAGTCTTCCTACAAATTCAGATAGTGACTGAATTGACTGAGTCCCGACCATTTTCTGAGCCTGAGCAAGAATTGAAATATAATCGATCCGTATATCCATACCGTCAAGACATGATGGAGGTTCCGGTAATTTCCCCGCACGGGTTAATATCCCGAAGACCCTATCAATAAGAGGATCGAGAAGTTCTGTATGCTGGCGATCAATAACCGGCCCTAGCTGAATAAGCTTTTCTTCATGCCGTTCGGCAACTTCTGAAGCTGTAATAGTTTTACGGGTTGAACCAGCCATCATCATAAAAACATCATTATAAAATCCTTCACGAATAGCAGACCTGACTTCCTGAATTTTACCACTTACTCCGGCAAGATCAGGGCGGATCTGATAAAGAGGAGCAACAGCATCCTGCTGATTCTGCTCAACAGGGTTTTGCCCTCCAGGAAGAAGATTAAGTCGTCGTGAATACATGGAAGGCACTTTCATCGGCGGTCGCAGGGTCAAATGTACTGCCTGAATCTGACTTTTACTCATTTCCATCAGCATTTTAACGTCTGATAGAACATCCATTCCCGGAGACCTGCCATACACATCCATTGCCGAAGTATCCCAACGCGGTGCCATGTAAGGATTTTCCATGAACCCGCTTTCAGAAAGTATTTCATTCCCCATGCCGCTAAGGATAAACACAGATTCAAACGGCATATTCTGCTTATCAAGTTTTCTGGGATTAAATTCATCACGCGGTTGAACCGCATGAATAATATCATACCAATGATCACGATTACTGGTTAAACTTGTACGCACCGTTGCAGGAAGAGCATCAATACCAAACCTTTTTTCAAGCTGACGCGCGGTCATTTTGAATTCACGGTAAACAGTATCAACTCGTCCCTGCGCATCGGTTGCAAGGCAATATTCTCCGGCCGTCAAAGTACGAAATCTTATCCCTTGATCAACATCAGGTTCACAGTAAAGTATTCCTGTTCCGAATCCTGCAAGTTCCGTATAAAGTGAATGTATGCACGAGTAAAAATTACTACGTGCCAATGCACGATACATGATAGCTTCAACATTAGAAATCCAGTCACGAACAGATTTATGCTTGGACATATCCCGATCAGCAAGTCCCAGCCGAAACCAAGGGCGCGCCGGGGAAGTAAGTCCTCCTTGCAAACCTGCTGCAAGAATCCTTAAAGCCCTTGTTGCAGTAGAATCAATAATTCGATTGTTTTTTCTGCTCCCATCATTGGGGATGATACCATCATACACACCTTTTCGCGGCAGAATATAATCACTAATTTCCCGCCAATGCCCCTCCCACGAACTGCGCTCCTGTCTGAGCGTTTTAAGCCTAGATTCATATTTATTTTTATTACTTACAGTCATATTTTATCCTTTGGTCTTTCTAAAATATAAAAGGGGCTCAACAATCTTGAAGTAACAAATATTGAACCTGAAACGACAAGGCATGGCCCCCTTTATGTATAAAATCAGTTATTCTTTATTGCAGGAAAGTTTGACCAACTTTTTACACTTCGGACATTTAACCTGAACCTCAATAATCTGCCCTTTCATAAGTAACCTGCCGCACACAGGGCAACGAAGATCAATCACTGCATCACTCCTTTTGAATTTTGTAAAAACTGTTTCTCTACTTTAGCCACACCCGAAACACCTACAGGACCAGTAAGTATCGTTTTTTTTCTGCCCAAGGCATGAACCTGCCGCATCTTTTTTTCATTGGCGTTTCTGGCAGCTATTCGTGCTTCAATATCAGCATTTTCCTTATCGATTTCACGCTTTCTAATATCGTTTGGATGAAGCCACTCTCCATCAATCAGATTAAAGCCGGCGTTTTTCATTTCACTTGAATTATACCAATGCCCTGTCGCATCAGAAAAAGTCCAATCTTCAGGCATCTGCCAACTGGATGGAGCTGACAATCCTTTAGCGTTAAATGAAGGATTCGTTCCGTAAGTAGTTTTATGCCATTTAAAATATCCGTTAAACCCTGGGGAGCCATAGTCAAACCAAACGCTGGATGATCCAGACTTAGGCAGTTCCGGTCTATAGTAACTCATAACTTCACCTTACTGCCCAAGTTTAGTTTTCTGACCCAAAAGTGTAGTATTCTCTGTAGTCGTTTCCCCAAGAACTCCCTGCCCGCTTGTAAGAACAGTCGCACTTCTACCTTTTTGAAGGCGAGATAATTCTCGCATCTTTTTGGCTTTCAGATCCTCTTCACTCTTTTGCAGATCGGTATCCATAATCGGCGGTGCCGGAGCCGGTGCTACAGGTGGCGGCGGAGTCGGTGCTACAGGTGCTGATGGTGATTTTGATCCAGATCCTCCCATGATCATTCTCCTTTCGTTAAAATTTTAATCTTGAGGCTTCCGTAAACAACGAAAGCTTGCATCAACTATTTCTAACCGCACAAAAAATTGCGGCGTCCACGCTTTTATCTTCCACAGCAAGATATGCAGACTGCGGAAGTATTCCGACTTTCGAAAATCCACTTTTTTTAGCCATGCTACAGGCAAGTGGATTTATTACCGGAATGAGACCTTTTACACAGTCAAAAATATAACGACCTGACACGTCACGAGCTGTCAGCAAATGATGCAAAACACCTTTTCCCATCATCACTGTTCCCTTACCAAAAAAATCCGGCATTATAGCAAGATGAACAAAACATGAGTACTGAGCGAAACCGTTAAGCCAGAACACTCCTGAAGGTTTTTCATTTTTGAATCCAAAAAAGAAATGCTGATCTTCTACATTCACCAGTCGCTTAAAAGACTCAAAACATTCAACAGAACCATCATAAAAAACAACCGGAATTTGCCCAGCTTTTTCCATCACATCCCAAAACCATTTTAAATGCCCTTCAATAAGGTTCTTCGTTCCATCGAAATCACGATATTTATAGAACGTAAAACCTCCTTCCAGTTCAAAACCGTACATTACATGCTCCCTGTAAAAATATCGTAATCCATAATTCCTTGAACAGATTCCTGCGGTAGTGGTGAATTCTCGGCTTTCGGAAAAACAGCTCCAAGTGCCGGATCTAAAATCCGCGCCATGCAATCAAGCATGTCGTCATGCGGTGCAACAGGAAAAGCCAGATACTCATCATCAATAAATTCCCGAACTAAATCCCGCTCTCGTCCCTGATGATCCATAAATCTGCTCCTCCACGGCAACCAGAACCGCCCCTGCTCAAAAATAGGTACAAGCTTTCTGATACGATCAGTTTTTGGGACATGACCACCCAGCGGCTCTATGGAAAAACGATAATTCTGCTCTCCCATCACGTATTGCATGTGCTCAATATCAGCCTGCTGACCGTACTTTTCATATCCGACACCCTGCGGTCCGTAAGCTCTATGCAATCTAAAAAGAGCACGGGCCCGCTCTGTTAGGTTGAGGCGGTCACGAATACCGTCAATTAAATAATAATTACGGTCAGGACCGAGTCCTATGACAAGCATTACCGTATAATCGCTACCGACTTTTTTTTCACTTGCAGGATCCACAAGCAGATAACGATTAAATTCGCGCCACTTAGGTTTGCCGCCCTGACCATGCTGCTCCCAGCGGTTAACCCAATCTTCTTTAAACCCCTGAACATCATCCGCTCTGGGATCCTGCATCATCTGACACCCGAAAACATAAGGCCCCATTTCACGTCGCTTGGTTGCAAGCTGTTCTTTGGTAAGCAGCACCGGATCACCTTCAAGTGTTCCGTCAGCCGTTGCCGGAAAAATTCTTGGAACAGCAGCTTTTCTTTTCAAAATATCTCGGTAAGTATCGTTAAAATGATAGCGGGTTCCGATATACCTTTTAATCCCTTCACGAGTCCCGAGGTTGATAGACAGGGCCCACGCCTCAGTAGTTTTAAAAATCATATCCGGCGATGAAACAGATTCACGCGTAACAACATCATCGTAAATTAATCGCGAAAAATGTTTACCGGTCGGCTGTCCGTCCACCAATCCCCATGCTTCCACAGTAGCTTCTTTGGGATTGGATTTTCTTTTGACTATGATTCCGTCTTCCTCAGACCACTTAGGAGAATCTTTTTTAGGATTAGCCCACAACACATCATGATAGCATTGCTTAAGGAGTTCATTTCGTTCAAACTCCATCTTGATCTGACGTAAAAATCCCTTTGCAATTGGACGAGTGTGGCTGAAAATTCCAATTGTAGCTTCCGGGTCACGCAAAATATCCTGAACTGTCAGCGCAAAAGTTATGATAGTGGATTTGTAATGCTCACGACTCCACAAATCGAGATGCCCGTCAGAACTATTTTGTACATCCTGACACCTTGCAAAAACCCATTGGTTGTTTGCATCGCCGCGACCAAGTAAATGGGTCAGCAGAAAAAACAGATCACTACGACCAAGTTCTGCAAGAACCTGCAAAACCTCTTTGCTTTGCTCGGCCTTACGGAGCAAGTCGGCATACCACTTGTTCGCACTGCTAAGATCTGTAAATTTCATCCAGCTTCTCCCTCAGTTCAGGACTTATTGCAGAACTTTTTTTCGTTTTTCGCTCAGTTGAAACTTCTTTTTTAGCATCGCCGATTGCCCAGGTTTTCCGCTCCATGTCATGCCGCTTTTGCATTATGTCGAGTTTAGTTTTTAAATCTTTGACCATGTCGGAATCACTCCCATCCACGGCAAGCGCAAAAACTTCCCGAAATCGTTCAAGCTCCTCCTTCTGACGTTTAACAACTTCTGTTTTATTCACTTTTCAATCTCCAAAGTTTACCTCATACAGCTAAACATACTGTGATACCCACAAAACCTAGTGAATTCCTTTTTCACTCAGAATTCCGTAAACACCTGCTTCTGCCTTTCTTCTGCACTTGCTGCATAAACGTGCTTCGCGGAAGATTATTTTTCCGCCATAGCGTGTCTCCATCCTGAAATATTCAAGCTTATCAACACACCCGCAACAATCGCATTTGTTTTCTTCAAATGATCCACCTAACCATGATTCCGTATTTGCAAGAACTGCTGAAACTATCATCGAAATGCCTCGTAAAAAGCCCGAGCAGTTACTCCCGCGACAACAGTGACAGTGCCCCATACAGCCCGTTCAAGACTACGAATTTTTTCTGTATGAGTGTGACACCGTCTGTCACTGTTAATTCCAGAAATATCCTCCTGAATAGATTTTACCCGTTCATCGATACGAATCAGCAGATCATGCAACTCGTCCCTTTCTTCAGCCACCATTTCCCCTCCATGTTTTAACAACTTTTTCTGCGCTTCGGCCCACAACATAACCGCTTAACCCCAGTTGCATCAGCGACCAAAGTTGCGGCGGAAGTTCAAGGCGCGGAGCCTGCGCCCAAAACAGACTCATGTACGGATACACAAGGTAATTATTCGCCACGATAGTAATAATGGTCAGCATCAAAATTGGCCGCCACGAACGCTGAAGCCAATTACCGGACATTTCTGCCAGCATGATTTTCAAACGGGATTCAATCTCAACAAGCTCCCCCTTACTTTGCAATTCCACGAGCTTTAATTTCGCTTTTTCCCTGTCAGCTGCATCGGGCCAAATTTTGTCGATAATTGTAGATCCGAGATCCAAAATGGAACTGATCATATGCGCACCACCGGCTTTTCAATACTTTCTGGATGTTCCCATCCTCCTAGTTCAGGAATATTCTTGTTCCTTTTGTAATCCGCCAATGCGAATCCGAATTCATGCCAATCCGGATTACCTTCAACAAACCTTGCGTAGCTTTTTAAAAGTCCTCTATTTTCAAGAGGGTACAAAGCAGCAAGAGTTTCAACAGAACTTTCTTTCATTTCTTTCTCCCTTTTGAATAAAGAATATCGATGAGGGCGGACATGAAACAGCCGATTCATGTCCGGAAGACAAATATTTGTATAATTTTATTCAACTGAACAAAAAAAAAGCCCCCTCAAATAAATTTGAGGGGGCTTTTCATAATATTAATAAAGAGCTTAATTATAAAGCTTTCACAGTTTAAAAACTAAATAAATAACGATAACACTATCTACATTCTTACAAGCACTTTTTTTGCACCTTTACGACATGCATGTTCAAAAGCTAAATGAAACTTAGCAAAATCATACTCAGCTTCTATCAAACCTGAAACATCAATAAGACCATGCTCAAGAGTCGAAAGAGCAAGTCCAATATCACCGCAGCGGGATCCTACAATCGAAATTTCATTTACAACCACTTTAGCAAGATTCATCGAAGTCGGCTTATGAGATGTGGTTTTAGCTACGATAGTTCCTTCAGGTCGTACAAAATCTATAGCATATGCTAAACCATTTTCACTTCCTGTTGCCTCAACAACCAGATCATATCGACCATGCTCAGACGCTAATTCAGAAAGCTCATCTACACTTTCAATACAATGAGTTTCCACGCCCAGAACTGCTGCAATAGCAAGTTTATCAGCGTGTTTACCGACTAATAGTACATTCGGATTATATATCCTTAATGCCAAGGCCGTCAGTAGTCCGAGCTTCCCATCCCCAAGCACCATCACCCGCATATCTGCTGTTATATGGATCTGCTGACTTACTTCAAGAGCAGCAGCAAGCGGCTCAGCGAAAACTGCAGCTTCAGTAGTGATACTATCCTCAACAACATACAGATTGGTAACTGGAACTTTAAGATACTCAGCAAATGCACCAGCATGGTTAGCTATTCCAATAACATTTCTATCAGGTGCATGCCGCGGATCACCGGAGTAAGAACTATGAACAATATTAATATCTGCAACAACTCTTTTTCCGATTAATTCAGGATAATCAGGACACACTTCAACTATTGCGACAAATTCATGTCCCGGGACACCTTCAAAACCGTAATAGCCTTTATGAAGTTCGATATCCGTATTGCAAATTCCGACAATAATAACTTTTAAAAGAGCATCACCTTCAGACAATTCCGGTTTTTCAGTTTCAATTAGTTCAATATTTTTATTTTTAAAATATACTGCTCGCAAAGATTCTTCCTCATCAATAAATTATGTTCCTTCGACAGTATCAACCTTTGCAAATTGCGGCTCATGAAGCGGAATGATAATATCTGCAAGCGATTTCACTTCGAGCATAATATCGTACGCTTTGTAAGTGTTAACACTTGTTCCCGGAGGAATTACTTCCATTTCCATACCAGTTACTTCAAGTGGTGGATAAAAGTTCTCCATAATCACACAAAAACCGGTAATTGCCGCTAATCCACCTTTTGTATCAATAAGTATAGTGAGACCGCCTTCAGTGTGCACAGGAGTATGCATTACCCTGATCCCGGGAACTATTTCACAATCACTATCAATGATTTCAACCTGCCCATTATCTTCAACATCCTCAATGTAATCTTCCAGATATCTGAAATCTAGCGGATGAGGATTATGTATGTGTTCAAGCTCATTACGGTGAGCATAAATTTTCGCATTCACACATTTATAATCATTTTCACAATGATCGTTATGTAAATGAGTGTGAATAACAATATCTATATCTTCAGGTTTTAAATCGTACTTAGCCAATCCATCCTCAAAGGTATAAATTTTACCCCCGAGTCCCTTTTCACGATCATCGGATATAACAGGCTGCATTTCTCCGGTATCTACAATAATCTTCTTATCTCCACCTTCTAAATACCAGCAGTAAATAGGTATAATATAAGGAGTTCCATAATCATGCTGATATGTCATCATACCTTTATCAAATCTCTTAGTACCCATTACAATGGGATGTATTGTATACATACTCATATTTTCTCCTGCACAGAAATAATTTGAAAGTGACTATTTTTACCTAGTGTGCTAGCTCTACTCTATCTCACTATAAGATGAAAGAATTTGGTTTAATCTCGACCTAAAAACAAAGTGAAAATTAGCACAACATAATTATTTCAACTTATTAATATTCTAAAAACTACTTAAAGAAATTTATAACAATCAAAAAATAAAACTTAACATACTAATTTATTTATTAAAAAATAAAATATGTTATTTTTTTCACAAATAAAGACTCTGAAACTGCTATTTTTAAATCATGCTCATGTGAAAAAGTTATTTTTTTCTCTATTTCATTTTTACTTGAGAATTTTATCACAGACTTATAAATACTACCTATCTTAAAAAGCTATCGGCCTTCACGGCCGGGTAAATATTAATTAACGGACGAGGAGGAAGTTATGACTTACAAGGAAATGCAAGAATTATTGATGAAGGAAATGAGACTTTACCATTACCCAGTCGCTGTTAAATTTTTCTTTAAGCAAGAAGAAGTTGACCAGTTCAAAAAAACAGCTGAGTTCTTTACTCCAGTCAAGCCTATGACTTATTGCCAGTGGGAAATTGCTGCCCGCATGAAAGGCCAGACTGTTTACTCTGACGTCGACGGCCTCATGTGTGGAAACGCAAAGTACAGCTTCGGCTGGAAAGACCTTGACGACTCTGAGATCAAAGGACACGCAAAATATACCCGCAACCTCGAACAGGCTGAAAAGTTTGTTAAGACCAAAACTCAGCTTCCTAAAGGCCTTCTCGGTGTTGCCGTTGCTCCCTTAGGAGACATTGATGGCATATTTGAACCTGATGTTGTTCATTTCTATGTAGATAACATGCAGTCCTACCACCTTGCTGTTGATTACATGGCTGCAACAGACACTCACCCTCTTCGCCCTAATGTAACAATGAACTCATCCGCATGCGGCGGTACTGTTTATTCTTTTGTTGAAGACGAATTCAATATGTGTCCAGCATGCTCCGGTAGCTACAATGCTGGTAAAACCGAACGCGGTGAAATCAACGTAATGATTCCAGGCACTAAATTTAAAGCTGTTGTTGAAAGACTCGTTGAGCGCATAAATGAAAAAGGCAGCGGAGCAATCACCCGTCCTGGTGATGGATTCCCAGGTGCGGACGTATGTAAGAACTGTCCTTTGATCATATTTAAAAAGAACGACGAAAAGAAATAGTTGTTCTGTCTACAGAACATCGAAATAAAAAGGAGCGTACACTATACAATATACGCTCCGATTGACAAATGAAGATGCTAGATATTTTGATGCTTAATTGCCTGAGTCCGCTGCAACGGAAACAGGCAACAAAATAACTGGCAAAACCAACTTTCACTTAAGGAGATACACTATGTTTAAATCCCGCAAAAGCCTTTTGATTATGGCTCTGGCGGCGCTGGCTGTGGTGGTTTTTTTCGAACCAGCCTTTGCAGGCAAGCTACAAGCAGCAATTGACGCCACCCCTAAAGGAACTGGCCCAGGCGAAATTAACACCGAACTGGCTACCGGATTTCTAGGAATTAACGGAGCTCCATCCCCTAACCTTATTCTTGGATTTGCATGGGCAATCTGGGTTGGTTGGATTTTCTCAACTGTTGGCGCATTTGGTGGAATTATGGCTGGTGTCGGTCACATCACCATCTACGGCTTCGGTAACTTTGCTTCTACATTCAAGAAAACTTCTCCTGTAATGAACAAGCTTGTTACAGACTCCATCCGCGTATCCAACCAGTGGCTTGTAGGTACATCTGCAGCGATGTCTTCTTACAACTACTTCAAAATGGGTCGCCTTGTTCTTCCTTTGGGACTTTCACTTGCAGCTGGATCAATCGCAGGTTCTTACCTTGTGCCATGGCTCACAGCAGGTAAAATTTCTCTGAAAGACTACATCGGATACTTTGGTCTTTTCGTTCTTTTCCTTGGTTGCTACCTCTTTTACGAAACTTCTCCTAAAGGACAGGCTAACAAAAAAGAAGCTAAAGAAGCTGCAAAAGCTTTTGAAGCATCAATCAAAAAAGAAAAAGAAGGCGGAGCCGTTGATACTCAGTCTTTGGGCGTTAAAGTTATCAGCTTCTCTCTCACAAAATGTATTTTCACTTTCTACGGTGTAGAGTTCTCTTTCAATCCTTTGGTTCCAGTTGTCGGTGGTTTCTGCATCGCATCTCTGGCTTCCTTCCTCGGAGTTGGTGGTGGATTCTTGCTGGTTCCTTTCCTGACAAGTGTTGCCGGACTTCCTATGTACCTCGTAGCAGGAACATCAGCTCTTGCTGTTTTGGTTGGTATGACAACTTCTATCTTCACCTACATGGTTGTTAAAGATACTCCTGTATTCTGGCCTCTAATCGGTGTTGAACTTCTTGGAATTCTTGTCGGTTCCTTTATTGGACCACGCACTTCCAAGTACATCCCTGACGTATGGCTTAAGAGACTCTTTATCGTTCTCGCACTTTACGTTGGTATTCGCTACTCAACCAAGGGCTTCCTCGGTTACAGCATCGTGCCTCCGTTCTAGGTCGGTACGTTTATAAGATTATAATCACCACCACATATATAGGTCGTCCTCTGTCCCCATTCTTTGCAGGGGACGGCCTTACTTAACCGGAGTTTTTTTGATGATTGATACAAATGCGATTTTAGCAGTTCTCGATACCATATTAATTACTCCCTACCGGATTCCAGTTCCTGCAGTTGTAGCGTTCTGGTTTGGAACTGCAGTAGTTGCATTATGGTGTACTGTAGCTGGTGAAATCAGTATGTCGTTGATATATCTGTGGAACAGAAAATATTACACCGACCTCAATCAGAAAATGACCCGCATGCACAATATTTCTATTGAAGCTATTCGTCATAAGGACAAAAAAGCTTACAAATCAGCCAATCACTGGGCTAATGAATATTTTGGAAAAGTATTTTTCTCACACGCAGCTCTCTTTGCTGTATCGCTTTGGCCGATAGCTTTTGCTCTTGCATGGCTGCAAGGAAGATTTGGAAATATTTCAATTCATACTGTACCATATATAAATTTCGGTCTTGGTTATCCTTTTGTTTTCATATTAACTTATATATTATTAAGATATTGCTTCTCTAAAATCAGAAAATTTATTCCATTTCTTAGTAAAATAGATAAGCTGAAAGAAGAAGACGCTCTTGAAGCTGGTGAAATGACCTCATGGACAGATCTTGCTCCAGAATTTAAAAAAAACAATGCTTCAAAGCAAGAATGCCTGACGTCACAAAGCCCGCTTAAAAGTAACTCTTAAAGCTTCCGCCCTGCTCAGCATAGTTAGGGGGAAGACAGCTTCTCTCGCACAGGAAACTAAATGCTGAAACTTAAGTTTTTAATCCCTACAGTCCTACTTCTTCTCGGTATCGCTCTATATCTTCGCGGATATGGTCTGGATGAGAACATCGTTAAAGTTAACATGTCTATCCGAGAAGAAATAAGCGTTCCTGAGCCAGAAAAAGCTATTACTTACGCATATCTACCTCAATATTCACATAAAGTTTCTTATCAAAGACATAACCAACTTATCGAGTATCTCGCAAAAGAAACTGGCCTGACTCTCAGGCAGGTTTTTCCTGATACATTTGAAGAACACCGCAGAATGGTTGAAAATGGTGATATTGATATTTCATTTTCAAACCCGATGACCTACATAAAAATCGCAAATTCAGGAGCGCAGGCATTCGCCCGCATAATCGAACCTTCAGGTAGTCCAACTTTCAGAGGACAAATCATTGCAAGGCAAGACAATCGTTTTATTCATAAAATTAAAGACTGCAGGGGGAAAAGCTGGATTGCTGTCGATCCCCTTTCTGCCGGAGGCTATCTTTTCGCTCTTGGTCTTTTTTTCAAACAAGGTATTACTGCCGATGATTTTAAAGAAATCTCATTTGCTTCCGGCCCCGGAGGAAAGCAAGAAAAAGCTGTTCTCGCAGTATACGCAGGAAAATACGATTTTGCTTCAATTCGCGAAGGGACACTTAATATTGTAAAAGACAAAGTTAATATTTCAAAACTCAAAATTGTCGCAGAAACTAAACGCTATCCAAGCTGGGTATACGCGGCTCGCAAAGGTCTTGATCCTAAAATAAAGAATTCAATCGCAAAAGCCATGTTTAAACTATCTATGGACAATCCAGAACAGGCGCAAATTTTAAAACAAGCTGGAATGCGTGGAATTATTCCAGCACAAGATAGTGACTATGATTCCATAAGAAAGCTCATGGCTAAACTTGGCCTTACCAAAAATAGTCATAAAGAATGGGAGATTAAAGAATGATCTTCCTTTCACGCCTGCGCTTTCGTACAAAGATCAATCTGGGATTAACGCTGATTGTCGTTTTTACAGCCCTGATCATTGCTTTTTTCGTTACCAGCATGGCTTCAGAAGCTCTCGTTGATCAGACACGCAAACGCGGTGAAGTTCTAGCAGAAAATTTAGCACTCAGAGCTCAAGACCCTATGCTTTCTACTGACCTGCTTCAGCTTGAATCGATGGTTAACGAAGTAAAAAAAGCCGATGACGAAATAGTTTATGCGTTTATTCTAGATGATGAAGAGAGAGTTCTCGCAAGCACCTTCAATGAAGGATTCCCAGTACAACTCCGTAAAGCGAATTCTTCTGATAAATCAACCAATATTGTCATGGTTGATACAGGATTATTAAAAATTTATGACTTTGCTGCTTCTATCTTTATCAGCGGTAAAAAACTGGGAACAGTCCGCATTGGTTTATCGAGAGCGGGTATTCAAAGCGTTGTCCAAAACTTGATGTTTGCAATCTTTGTTTTAACAGGAGCAGTACTGCTTATTGCTGTTTTGGTTTCAACACATTTTGCAAGACGCATGACTGTCAGATTAGGCAAACTTCAAAAACATGCTGTTGATATTGTCCGCACACACTTAGGACCTGAAATATACAAAGACTCTACTCCTGATAACAACCTTAAATTTTATAGGAAATTTTTAAAAGGTGATGAGATTCAAGAACTGACGGATACTTTCGATGCAATGGCAATGAACCTAGAAAGTCACATTGAAGATCTTGAAGTAACAGAAACAAACCTGACCAGACAAAAAGAACTTCTCAAAACAATAATTAATGTATCACCTGATTATATATCTTTACTAGGACCGGAATACACATATCTGGCTGTTAACAAGCCGCTTGCCAAACATTTAGGTAAAACGGAAGAAGAAATAATAGGACTTAAAGATCAAGATCTGTTCCATGCTCATGAAGCTGAAATCAGGATGAAAGAAAGCCGAAAAGTTTTAACTTCCGGACTGATCATTAATAAAGAAACACGCGAACAGGATGAACACGATTCAACAGTCCGCTGGTTTCACACCATAAGAGTCCCTGTCTATTCTGAAAACGACAGCATTATCGGAGTTCTCTCAACAGCTCGCGAAATAACTGAGCTTAAAAGTTATCAAGCACAACTAATTCAATCGCAAAAGATGGAATCAGTAGGAAAGCTTGCAGGCGGCGTAGCGCATGAAATCAATACACCGCTTGGAATTATTCTCGGTTATGCACAACTGTTGCAAGACGATCTCTCACCAGAAGATCAAATTTCACAGGATCTTAAAATTATTGAAAAACAAGCTCGCGTCTGCCGTAAAATTGTTTCAGATTTGCTTGGATTTTCCAGACAAACTGAGAGCGAAAAGACTGAAATGTGTTTTAACAATTCAATTCTTGAAGTTCTACAACTCGTCAGTCACACTTTCAAACTTGAGCAGATTGAAATTGATACAGTACTTGATGAGCGCTTCCCGATTATCCACGGCGATCCTGAAAAACTTAAACAAGTATGGCTGAATCTTCTTTCAAATTCGATGGAAGCAGTTAACGAACAGGGAACTATCCAGATTACGACACATTTAGACATAGCGACTATGACAATAACCGCACTTTTTGCCGACTCTGGACATGGAGTAGATCCGCAAAAATTAGGTACAATTTTCGACCCCTTCTATTCAACCAAACCTGTAGGTAAAGGGACAGGGCTCGGCCTTTCAGTCTCATTTGGAATAATAAAAGATCACGGTGGAACGATTGAAGCAATCAGTCCCCTTCCCAGATCTATTTCAAAAGGAATGAATCTCCCTGAAAATTCAGGTCCCGGAACCCTGTTTAAAGTAGTTTTACCGCTTGATGCAATATCAGCCGAAGAACAAGTCGTAAACACTGGTTCAGTTTAATCTATAACATTAATATACTACATGAAATTTAATAAAATTTTTAATCATTGGACTTATGAAACTTTCCCTCCAGGCAGACTTCTTAGAAGAAGATATAATTCATTTAAAATGCTTATGGACCTTGAAGAAGAATGTCTGCACATAATCTCACGTATTGAAGACATAGGATTTGGCCTTAGCGAAGTGGATTGGGCAAATGTCGAAAAATTATCCATCGACCTTGGTAACAAGGTACATTGGATGCTTGAACAGCTGCAATCTATGAATCCAATACGTTTCATGGATTTAATGGATTATTATAACAAAATAAATTTCTATGTGCGTATGGCTGTAACCGTACCGGACCCTGATATTTCAATGCCTTTTACGCTTGATCTATCAAAATCTGCAAAATACGCCGCGCATGCAGGTGCAAATGCAGTGAACCTTTCCCGTATAATTTCTGAGACAGACATCAATACCTTGAATGGTATGGTTATAAGCTCCGGTGTTTACAATTACTTCATCGAAGCTAATGATTTAAGAGTTCATATTGATCATATTTTAGAATCAGTAACTTCTCTTGACCCTGAACAGTTAAAAAATACTTCCGAAGCTCTGATTTCAGTTTTTATGAAAGCGCAAATGCCGGATGTAATCACTAATGAACTTGAAATTGCGGCACTTGAAACAGCCAAGGGCGGTAATTTGCTGACACTTTCAGCTAGTGTTACACCAGAAGAAGAAAACTGCATACTTCCTGAAAACAACACAATAATTCATAATGTCAGCCCGCAAGATATTGTAAGTGCATGGAAGAAAGCTGTACTCTGCAAATTTTACCCTGAATCCATAAAAGCACGTATCAAACTTGGCTACTCAAATAGAGAAACTCCTGTTGCGGTCATCATTCAGCCGCAAATAAAAACACAGGACACAGGTTCAATTGAAACCCTGCACACACCTGAAACAGAACTTCCACCAGCAGATCAAGAAACCGGATGTTCGGCAGTTTTAAGTGACAATGACTCAGCCCCGTTTATCTTTTCAAGGCGGGAAAAACAGCGCAGACTTTCAAATCCTGAAAGGCAGTCTTTGTCACTCCACTCTGCTAAAACAATAAATGCAAGTGGCGGTGAAATTGAAAAAATACTGGGTGCTCCTCAAAAATGCCGATGGATTACAGACCTCCGCAACCGCGTATTCATAACCGCGACAGAACCTTATCCAAACAAAGGAGTAAGAGCTATAGACCGCATGAAAAGGACTTTGCAATATATTGCAAACCTAAAAATTTCTGCTCAAAATACGGAAATGTTTTTACCTGAAAAGAGTAAATCCATGTATGACCTTGTACGCTTTGCTAATGAAAAAGCAGTTTCAGAAATGTTTTCTCTAATCAGCAAAGAAGGTCTCGGCTTAGACGGATCAAAACATCTAACGGCCCGCCAGCCTATATCGCTGACTGTGTTGAATCTTGAAGAAGGTCTTTTCACTACAGCTGCGGGGAAAATGGAAATATCTCCCGACGACATTAAATCAGTTCCCATGTGGGCTCTATGGTTCGGACTTGGAGCAAAACGTCCCGGATGGTCTGAAGAAAACTCTGTTGAAGGTTATGCTATCCTCTCAAAAACATATCTGAATATTAAACTAAAATCTGAAAAAGATTTATCTGAAATTGATACTGTATGTGATCAGGATTCCAGCAAAAACCATATCCATTTCAGATTTAAAGGAGGAGAAGGCTCGGCCGAAGAACGCATAGCAAGAATTGAATTCATAAAGCGAATTTTAATGCCAGCAGGTTTCGAAATACAAAATCAGGGTGATTTGATTGAAGCCGTGCATAAAGAATCTACTGAAGCTGAAATTCAGAAAAAACTGGCAACAATCGGCCACATAATTGCCCATATAGCTATCAGCAAACCTGTTGCGCTAAATAAGCAACAAGCCGCAAACGAAGCTGCTGTATTTATTTCCAACTTAAATTAAATTCTAATATTCAACTAAGCATTTTAATAATCATAAATAAAAACCCGCCTGAAATTTGATTTTATCAGCATATTCAGGCGGGTTTAAAATTAACTAACTTTTAAATAAACTAGCTTTTCATGTTCACAAACTGAAAAGGCATCTCCAAATCACATTCTCTGACTAACCCCATAACTTCCTGTAGATCATCAATTTTCTTTCCTGTCACACGGACCTGCTCATCCTGAATAGCAGCCTGAACTTTAATCTTACTGGCTTTAATCATTTTTACCAACTTCTTGGCTGTATCCTTATCAATACCTTCTTTAAGCTTAACTACCTGTTTGAGCTGTCCTTTCGAAGTAGGTTCAACTTCACCATAATCAATAACTCTGGAATCAACTTTACGCCTAGTAAAATGGGTGATGAGCATATCTTTTACGGCTTTAACTTTCATATCATCGCCGGTTACGAGATTGATAACTTTATCTTTTTTATTAAAAGAAAGTTCTGTTGGTACTCCGCGAAAATCATAGCGGGTATCAATTTCTTTGATCACATTATTTACGGCATTATCAACTTCCTGCAAATCAACTTCACTAACAATATCAAAAGACGGCATAAGATATATCCTCCATATCATTAAATTACTATTTCATATTAAATATTTGAATACAGACTTGTTATTTACCAATCCATTTCAGAGAGTCAAGTGGATTAAAACAGAATTAGCATATATCAGAAAACTATAAAAAATAACTCTTAAAACGATATATTGTCTAACTCCTTATACAAAATTTAAAAACCTTGAACAGCATTTATGTTCAAGGTTTTTAAATTAATAGCACATGTACTAATTTTAAGAAAATATCACCAACAATAATCAACTATTCAATGCGTCTTCAACTGAAGGATAAATATCAAAAATTCTATCTAACTTGCCGAGATTAAAAAGCTGCTTAACAGTTTTAGTTAGTCCGACCAAAAGGATTCGTCCAGTTCCGGCAAGTGTCCGCACACTGGGAAGAAGTCCGGCAATTCCACTTGAATCCATAAAACCTACTTGTGACAAATTTATTATTAATCTATTTTCACCCTGCTTTATAATCTTATCAAGTGAAGATTTAAGAAGAATAAAATTTGAAGAATCTAGACGTGATTCTTTAATCTCAATAATTAAATAAGTTCCAGCTCTTTCCTTAGATAAATTCATCGCATTCTCCTTAAAAATGAAAATTGCTACAGCCGATCTTGACAAACTTAAACAAAAAAATAATCTTTTTCAGCAGCATACTAATAATTAGAAAATGTCTAGATTTTAAGAGACTAGTCTACTTATCACTTCTAAAAAAAGAGGGCAACAAACAATGTACATTTTAAGCTTAAACTACGTAAAACCTGTGAGTGAAATAGAAAAATTCATTGACGAGCATATCAAATATTTAAAAAAATATTATAAAGCAGGTGTTTTCGTTATGTCAGGCAGGAAGGTTCCACGCACTGGTGGAGTCATTTTAGCAAAAGGTCTTTCACTTGAAGAACTGGATTCCGTTATCCATGAAGATCCTTTTCACATAAACGGAGTAGCAGAATATACTGTAACCGAGTTTATCCCGACCATGACTATGGATGAAATATCTGTTCTAAAAGAGACACTGACTGATTAGTTTGTCTTTTTTAATCACTCTTAAACGTGAATAGTGAACGACATTTAGAAACAACAAATGCTGTTCACTTTATTCAAAAGTTCCGTTTTTATTCTGGCACTTACGTATAAAATTAGCATAAATTGTATCCTGCTTCACAATATGTTCTGCCCACCAGTGGGCAACATAATCTGCCATATCAATCAAATATTCTTCCATAGCAGAACTTATCTCTTCACCATTTTTTTTCCTGTTTAACAAAACTTTAAACTTCTGTTTAAAAAATATCATATTTTCAAGATATGAATTATGAAAAGTAGTATGATGCATATATCCAGAAAATTCATATTTAAGTTGCAATTATTCTTCCGTTTTAAAGTGCAAAAAAGCATATGTCCGCAAGGCTCCCACGGCTTGAATAATTTTCTCAACAGAATTGTCATCACGCAATTTTTCCGCAAGTCGGATTATTTGCGCAGTCATTTCAAAAAAATGTTTATGTTGCTCATCAATAGTATCAATATCTAGTAAATAATCCTGCTTCCATAGATTACTCATAATTTATCCGAGTGGATATTCAGTAGCTTAGATATTATTCTATAACAAAAGATAACTACACGGCCATCCATTTGCTACGGTATTTGCAATCTTGATGTAAACACCCGTCAGCTCTACCATCTCGGAATAAAACCAGTGTCCCGATCATAATTCTCCGACGCCAGGCAGCACAATTTAAACTCGCTAAAACACTACAATTTCCCAAAGAATCAATTGTTGTTTTTGACAAGAGCTACAGCAATTATATCTGGTTAACGACTTTCATCAAATCAAAATTAATTTCGTTACTAGACTGAATAAAAATATTAAAGATACGGTCATTAAGCGCAGTACAGTCAACAGAAAACAGGGAGTAACCTCAGACCAAATTATTCAGGACAAAACCAGTAACGGCCATCTGCTACTAGCCTTGCTAAAGTTCCGCTCTACGGTTGGGTGAGTCTGCAACAAATAATTCAGCTTGCTCAGGTAAACGTATTCAAGTGATCCTGTTTGAAAAATTTGTTTGATTCACCTGAAGAAACATTCATAATTAAAGAGATTTAACCGTTACTTTAATTGACCTGTTAACCGAACACGAATGAATTTTATAAATTTTATTTTAAATAAGTACTTAAAAGGCAAAAACACAGGATTCAATCAGCAAAAAAACTGCAAGTGGAAATATTGTCAAGATTTTACTGTTTTTTTTACTTCTTGCTACCGACATGTTACATTGAGAATAATACAGGAATAAACCTGATGTTACAAAATTCTTGATTTATACTACCATTCAGTTGATTTTTTTATATATTATAAATTAATTAAACAAATTAGTAAAAATTTTATTGAGAGGGCATTACATGTCTTTAATTTTGACACTATTAATATGGTTTACCTTGCCAATAATAACAACCTTAGCAGGGTTAATCGCCACAAGCATGCTTGCCCCAACCACGTGGATAATTTTAGTTTTCATTGCCGCTTCCATAACAGCAATAGGATTTTTCATAACTATTAAACCGGAACTGGTGGTCCCGGAAAAACTTTTAAAAATTCTAGAAGAGCATGTTGTTTCAACTGCACAAACCACGACAAAAGCAGGAGAATCTGCAGCTGAAATCATTACAAGTCTTCAGTCAGAACTGGTTAGCTTCCACGACAAGTATAAAGAACAGGAAATGGATCTAAATAAGCTTAAATCAAAGATTGAACTGCAAAACAACTCTGTGTTCGAAAATGATCAATTAATGAAGTCAATTCAAGGTAAAGCCAAAAATGCCCAAACAGTTTCCACCGAATTATTCCCAGAAATTGAAGGACTTTCAGAGTACATTTCAAATGTTTATAATGCGGTAGAAAGCCAGAAAACACAGATATCATCAGCTGCCGCGGCATTGGAGCAAATGAGTGCAAGTGTCTCAGAAGTAGCCCGTAATGCATCGCTAGCGGCAGATGGATCTGATGAATCAAAAAACAGCGCTCTGATCGGTGCTAACGAAGTAAAAGCTGCTATGACTTTGTTTATGGAAATTAAAAAAAAATCTGGGACACTAATGCAAAGCATGGAAACGCTTGGAAAACAAGCTGACAATATCGGAGAAGTAATGACAATAATCACCGATATTGCCGACCAGACCAATCTTTTAGCACTTAATGCTGCAATAGAAGCCGCCCGTGCAGGTGATGCGGGACGTGGGTTTGCCGTAGTTGCAGATGAGGTCCGCAAACTTGCAGAGAAAACAATGTCTGCAACCCAGAATGTAGGTGATGCCGTTTACAAAATTCAAAATAATGCGAAAAATAATATTCAAGAGGTTTCGGCTATATCCAAGGACATCTCAGAATCCACTGATGCAGTTACAAGATCTCAAAAACATACTGCTGCACTTGTCAAAATTGTCGATGAAATGAATGTCCAAATATGTTCCATAGCAACAGCTAGTGAACAACAATCATCAACCTCTTTAGATATCAATGAGACAGTGACAAATATCGCTGATTTTGCCTCTCAAACATCTGATAAGATGTCCGCCTCTTCTGATAATATTTATAAGATAGACGTTATGTTCAAGGAACTTGATTCAATTATACAGACAATTTCAACGAGTGGTATAGAGTCCAACGAAATCAGCAGAAAAATTGAATGGTCTGATGATTTTTCAGTAGGAGTCCGTGAGTTGGACCAGCACCATAAGGATTTAATCATACTCGTAGATAAATTTAGTGTGGCCATTGAATCAGGAGAGAAAGATATGATCATTCAAAAAGTTGCCGATGAACTTTTTGCCTATACGCAAAAGCATTTTAAATACGAAGAAGAACTGTTTGATAAACATGGATATTCAGACTCACAGCACCACAAAAAACTGCATAAAAACTTTATCGCTGAGGTTGTAAGTTTTAAAAATGAAGTAGAGGAAGGCAACGGCAGAACAGCCCATGACCTAATCCGATTCCTTAAGGACTGGGTAATAAAACATATTCTTGTTGTTGATGCTAAGTACAAAGATTACATGAAAGAAAATGGTTACAAATAAAATTCACCCTCGATATGACAGCTATCGATCAAGATAATATTCATGCATCAGGAGAACAGAATCGGCTACAAAGGGCTCTCAAGCCCCGAGCATTGCAAAAAGGTGTCCCCCATTCATCTTCTTTTAAAGAGTGCATATCTTAAATTGTTTGAGCAAAGGAATTCCACACAAGTTCTCTACTTAAAATAACTGCATCAGGCTTCAACATTAGCAACGCTCTCATTCTTTTTCCCAGAGAATTACTCACAAATCAACTCCAGCCTCGTGTCTCTAATCCGCTCAACTTTGGATCGCAAACTATCTTCAAGATTTTTTTATTTTATCTGAAGATCGTAAAATGTGGTACTAAGTCAGATTTACACAGCAATGATTTTCCATCTGCTACTGGCCTTCCTAAAGTTCCACTCCAGATTGAATGAAGTCTGCAACAAATACTTCAGCTCGCTCAGCTAAATGTATTCAAGCGTTCCTGTTTGCAAGAGTAATTCGATCCACCTGAAGAAACATTCATAATTAAAGATAGTTAACCGTTACCTCAATTGCTTGTTAACCGGACACGAATGGGCTCTAAATAGTAATGGAAAGATATTGCCCCTTATTACACTATATTAATGATACAACTTTATAATAATAATTGTTGATTTGTGTTACCATTTCAAATTATGTATACTCAAGTTCAAACAAACTGCACATCAGTTTAACCAAGGAGGATATCCTATGTCAGGATGTACGCCCAAGTCAGGGCCGGCAATGGCCCCAGCGGATCTCTCTGCAATCCACCCAGATAAGGAGGGAAGTATGAGACTTATTGAAGGTGTCATGTATCGGAATTACGCCCCTAAAGACGGTACAGATCCGGATAGAATTACTTTTGTCCAGGTCGATGCAGACAAATGTCAAGCTTGCGGAGCATGTGAAGAAGTCTGTGCTACCGGTGCAATTCAGTCCATAAATGATGACGAAATTCACCAAGTAGTTGACCCTGTAGCATGTATGAATTGTGGACAATGTTTAACAAACTGTCCTTATGGAGCAATCTACGAAGGTGTCTCTTTTGTTGATGAGTTGTTTGAAAAGCTCAAAGATCCTGACACCATCGTTGTCTCCATGCCCGCCCCTTCTGTCCGTTACGGCCTCGGGGAATGCTTCGGTGCTGCTACCGGAACATATGTCGGCGGTAAGATGCACGCAGCTCTCAGAAAACTGGGATTCAACTACATATGGGATACTGAGTTCGCTGCCGACGTTACCATCATGGAAGAAGGTACTGAGCTTATCGACCGTGTAAAAGAACAGGGAGAAAAAGATGCACGGCCTTTGCCTCAGTTTACTTCCTGTTGCCCGGGATGGATTAAATTTGCTGAAACATTCTATCCTGACCTGATGCCTAATCTTTCAAGCTGTAAATCTCCGATAGGTATGCTTGGCCCCTTAGCCAAAACATACGGCGCAAAAGAAACAGACACTAATCCCAAAAAGATTTATACTGTTTCAATTATGCCATGTATTGCCAAGAAATATGAAGGCATACGCCCGGAACTGACTGACAGCGGGTTCAGCGACATCGACGCCACAATCAACACAAGAGAACTGGCGTATATGATCAAAAAAGCAGGCATCGATTTCAACAATCTGCCTGATCAAGACCCTGATCCAGTATTAGGTGAATCAACCGGTGCTGCCACTATTTTCGGTAACAGCGGTGGTGTTATGGAAGCAGCTCTCAGGCTTGCTTATGAAGTTCTGTCCGGTGAAAAATTAAATGACCCGAACATTAAAGTTGTTCGTACTCACGAAGGCATTAAAACGGCCGATATCAATGTTCCGAACTTCGGTGTTGTTAAGGTCGCAATTGCCAGCGGGCTGAAAAATGCTGCAAAGATATGTGATGAAGTAAGAGCAGGGAAATCTCCTTATCACTTCATCGAAATCATGACTTGCCCCGGTGGCTGCGTCAACGGCGGTGGTCAACCTCTTGATCCTGAAATTCAGGCTTCATTATTCAGAAGTACTGTTGCTCAGATTAATAGAAGGTTCAGAGCCCGTAAAATCAAGGCTTAAGGAGAACTGAGATATGAAAATGAAAAGACGCAGTTTCTTAAAAGCTTGTGGTGTAATGACTGGTTATGCTGTACTCAGCGTGAACATTGCTTCCGAAGCTTTTGCCGCAGCAATGAGTTTTGTAGCTTCGAGGCAGAAATCTGTTTACGCAGCAGACGCTAACCCAAAAATCTATAAATTCAGAAAATCACAGAACAACCCGATGATCACCAAAATCTATAATAAAGATGGCGGATTTCTACATGATGGACCTTGCGGACATAAATCCCATGAGTTGCTCCATACGGAATATATTGATCGCAGTGCTAAGCTCAGTGCCCTTAAAGCCAAAGGATACAAGCTTAACTTTTAAGTTCATAATTTAAATAGCGTTTGCCTGCGGCTAGGAAGGATCTGCTCCAAGGGTCAACGCTTGATTATAATTATTTTGTATACCCTGCTCTAAATTGTATTCAGTAAAATTTCAGCCGAAGAGTCTGCCTGCGGAAAGGGTTTGTCCTGATCCCGGGGTCGAGTCTTCTGGACCTGCCAACTAAAAGTTGGTTGCCGCCCGGAATACCCGCCTTCATAACCATTGCAGATTAATACCTGATACTATTTTACTGCCTGTGACTCATTAGTAGATCGGAGAAAATGCATGGATAAACGGTTAGGAATCATTGGCATAACGATTAAAAATCGATTTGAATCTGCACCGAAAGTCAATAACACTCTCAGTGAATTCGGCAATATAATCGTTGGGCGTATGGGGCTTCCTTTCCGCGAAAAAGGTGTAAACGTTATCGGTATCATTATAGAAGCAACTACCGATGAAGTTGGAGCTTTGACGGGAAAACTCGGAATGCTTGAAGGTGTAAAAGTTAAATCACTTCTAGTTTAAAAAATCAGGACAAAATCATGAAAAATATTAATAATTCTGGGCACAATCTTAAGTCATTTATAGATGAAGATCTTATCTGGTCTGAAATGGAAAAAGCAACCAACCCTGAACCTGCTCAGGTTAGGGATATTCTTACCAAAGCAAAAGAAAGAAAAGGTCTTACCCCATTTGAAGCCGCGGTGCTTCTTAAAAATACCGACAAAGATCTGGATAACGAAATTTTTGAAACAGCTATGGAAGTCAAAAAAGGAATCTATGGCAACAGGCTAGTCCTTTTTGCCCCGCTGTATATTTCCAATGAATGTGTCAATCAGTGTGCTTACTGCGGATTCAATGCAGAAAACAAAGACTTGAACCGCAGAACACTAAGTTCTGAAGAAATCCGCAAAGAAGTAGAAGTTCTGGAAAAGATCGGTCACAAAAGACTTTTGCTGGTTTACGGGGAACATCCTAAATATAATGCAGACTGGATTGCCCAAACAGTACGTGATGTTTATTCTGTAACATCAGATATAAGCGGCGAAATTCGTAGAGTAAACATAAACTGTGCTCCACTGGATGTTGAAGGTTTTAAAAAACTTCATGATGTCGGTATTGGAACTTATCAGTGTTTCCATGAGTCTTATCATCAGGAAACATACAAAAAAGTTCATCTTGCAGGTAAAAAAACAGATTATTTATGGAGACTTTATGCCATGCACCGCGCACAGGAAGCAGGCATAGATGACGTAGGAATGGGTGCTCTCTTCGGCTTATTTGATCCTATCTTTGAAGTTATGGGCCTCCTTTACCATGCCCAGCAGCTCGAAAAAGACTGGGGTGTTGGTCCCCATACTATTTCATTTCCAAGAATTGAACCTGCTCAGGGATCAGAGATTGCTTTTAATCCTCCTTATCTGTCATCCAACCATAACTTCAAAAAGATTGTATCTGTGCTCCGCCTTGCTGTTCCGTACACAGGACTAATCCTGACAACACGTGAAAATGCCGATTTCCGCAAAGAACTGCTTGAAGTAGGAGTTTCTCAGATCTCTGCCGGTTCAAGAACCTATCCCGGTGCATACAGCGATCCTCAATATGATCGCCCAGATGTTCAGCAGTTCTGCGTTGGTGACAGCCGTAGTCTTGATGAAGTTATCCGCAGCCTTATCGAAGGTGAGCAAAGCTATGTTCCTTCATGGTGCACAGCCTGTTATCGTCTCGGCCGTACAGGTGAACATTTTATGGAACTTGCCAAAACCGGTTTTATCCAGAAGTTCTGTCTACCTAACGGCCTTTTGACCTTTAAAGAATATCTGGAAGATTACGGTTCCGAAGAAACTAAAAAACTCGGTAATGAGCTTATCCGCAAAGAACTTGATAGTTATGCCGACCCTGATCGAAGAAAGTTGCTAACTGACAGAGTTACTCGTATGGAAGCAGGTGAAAGAGATCTTTACCTGTAATAAATGATCGGAGCAGCTATGTCGAATACCGAAAAAGTAAAAATGCGGATCGAAAGTGACACACTTGGCGAAATGAACATTCCAGCGGATGCTTATTACGGCATTCATACTTTAAGGGCTGTGCGTAATTTCCCATTTTCGGGTTATCAAATGCACACAGAATTCATCCGTGCTTTCGCTATGGTTAAACAAGCTTGCGCAGTTGCAAATGTTGAACTGAATCACATGGATGAAAAAATCGGTAACGCTGTTATCACGGCGTGTAAAGACATAGCTTTCGGCAACCTCCATAACGAAATCATAGTTGATCCGTTTCAAGGCGGTGCCGGAACTTCGACCAATATGAACTTCAACGAAGTTATCGCCAATCGCGCGATTGAACTTCTAAATGGTGAGCGTGGCGATTACTCGCTGGTACATCCTCTAAAACATGTGAATATGCACCAGTCCACCAATGACGTGTACCCCACGGCTCTAAAGGTGGCCACGCTCAACCTTTTAATAAAACTGGAAGCTGGAGTTACCGAACTCCAGCAATCTTTTCAAATTAAAGAACAGGAATTTCGTGACATCGTTAAAGTCGGACGAACTGAATTAAATGATGCTGTGCCCATGACTTTGGGCATGACCTTCGGAGCTTTTGCTGAAGCGGTAGCACGGGACAGATGGAGAATTTTTAAATGCAGAGAAAGAATTAAAAAAGTTAATCTAGGTGGCACCGCCATCGGAACGGGACTTGGAGCTTCTCGCGATTACATTCTTTGCGCGGCAGGAAAATTAAAACAGATAACGGGACTTCCTGTTTCACGCGCTGAAAATTTAATCGACGTTACACAGAATATGGATTCTTTTGTTGAAGTTTCAGGATTCCTGAAAGCATACGCTGTAAATCTGGTAAAAATATCCTCAGACTTACGCCTGCTTGCCAGCGGCCCTGCAACCGGACTTGGTGAGATAAAACTCCCGACTCTTCAAGCCGGATCTTCAATAATGGCAGGTAAGGTTAACCCTGTCATGCCGGAAGCGGTAACGCAAATCTCATTAAAAGTTATGGGAAATGATCAAACAATTACCTTAGCCGCCTCTATGGGACAGTTAGAGTTAAACCACTTGCTTCCGCTCCTTGCCCATTCTTTGCTCGAATCCCTGACACTTTTAATTAATGCAACTAAGAGCTTTTCAGAAAATTGTATTGCGGGGATAACAGCTAATCATGACAGATGTAAAAAGCATGTGGAAAAAAGCTATGCTCTCGCAACGGTTCTGGTTCCGGTGCTGGGATATGAACGAGTCGAAAAAATTCTGATCAATGCAAAAAACGCAGGAAGAACAATCCGCGAAGAATTACTACATCAGGATATTGCCTCCCTAGAAGATATAGATGAAATCTTATCCCCGAACAGACTATGTAAACTTGGCTACATTACTGACGACTTCAACTGGATTAAATAAAAATGAAACTTTTTGCAGGCACCAAAGAACTGAATATTCCTGACCTTTTTTCCGCAGCATCCCGTCGGATAATTCTTAACGGAGCTATTTACGGCCCTTTCACAAAATCTGAACGACACATGACAGGACTTAATAAGGCTCTTGCCAAAGAGCAGTTCAAACAGCTTGATATTATTGCAATAAAACCAAAACTTGACTTCAGTTGGAGAAAATCTTTCCTTGAAGCACTCAGGTTTGGAATTTCCAGACAATCTATTGAAGATGAAATCAAAAATTCATATTCACTTATGGCAGGCATTGCCGACAAACACCCCGCAAAAGTACAATTACATCCTGTCCGTAAACTGCCGAGCCTGCCGATTGTTGTCGTAGATGATACGATCTGTTTCGGCCAGTATGCACTAGCCGAGAATCATGCTCCGCAAGGTTTTTGGGGGATGGTAGAAGCTGATGTTGAAAAACTGTTAGAATGGACAAAATCAGGAAAAACTCCATCCAATTCAACAAAGAATGAAGTGGCTGCATTCAGGCTAATAAATGAATGCGCTAGATTAATGAATATTTAAAAATCGCAAGTAACAAATCGCAATTTAATCTCGGGATCATAATTATATGGACAACCTCAGCAAACTAAAAATTCTGGATTACTTAAAAGGTCGTAGTGATGATGCTCTTTTCACACTTGCCGATCAGACAAGAAAAAAAATATTTGGAAATGAAATTTTCATTCGTGCAATTGTAGAATTTTCGAATGTTTGCAACAAAAAATGTTTTTATTGCGGACTAAGAGCTCCGAATTCAAAAATAAATCGTTACCGACTTGATCTGCCGACGATTCTGGAAGCAGCCGCTACCGCTGCATCAAACGGAGCGCGGACAATTGTTTTACAATCAGGGGACGATTTCAGCTACACAAAAGAGCAAATTGGAGAACTGGTTAAAGAAATTAAAAACCATCACGACGTTGCTGTCACCTTATCAGTTGGGGACCGAGGACTTGATGAGTATGCTTATTGGGCACAGTGCGGCGCAGACCGTTGTCTGATTAAACTCGAAACTTCAAACCCCGAATTATATAAAAAAATCAGGGATGGGGAATCGTTCGAAGCAAGGCTTCATCGCATTAAATCTCTCCGCGATATGGGATACGAAATAGGCTCAGGCATCATTGTAGGACTACCCGGTTCAAACATAAAAGATATTTTACAAGACATTATGTTTTTAAAAGATCTTAAACTGGACATGATTGCAGCAGGCCCTTTCATTCCACATCCTGATACTCCCTTTGCAGAGTGCGCTGCCGGAGATTTATTACTCTCGTACAGAGTTACCGCTCTGCTCCGTATTTTAAATCCAGGAGCCAATATCCCTGCTACATCTGCTCTTGATTCTTTTGATTCAAAAGGCAGAGAACTCGGACTCGGCAGAGGATGCAACGTAATAATGCCTTCTGTCACCCCCTCTGCTCATCGCGCGGATTACAATATTTATCCTGGTAAAAACTCTGTTGCAATTGATGTTTCAGACTCTCTATTTCAAGCTGAAAATATGATCAGAAATTTAAACTTCACCCCCTCATCTTCGAAAGGATTTTCAAGAAGGAGCAATAATGTCCAATAAAGCACCCCGCGGAGTCAGACTGGTTATAACTCTGGCCGGAAGACGAAATGCAGGAAAATCATCTCTGATAAACGCAATCGTAGACCAAGATATATCAATTGTTTCAGATCAACCGGGAACAACTACGGACGCAGTTGCTAAACATTATGAACTGCTGCCGCTCGGCCCCGTTACTTTTTACGATACAGCAGGGCTTGATGATACAGGGGAACTTGGAGAACTTAGGATAAAAGCCTCTCAGAAAGTTTTATGGAGATCTGATGTTGCACTTGTTGTAATCGGAGAAGAAGGCATTACTAATTATGAAAAAAATATTATCAGCAATATCTGTAAACTGAAAATTCCATTCCTTGTTCTTTTCAATAAAAATGATCTGCGAACTCCTTCAGAGGAAGAACTAAGCTATTGCCGTGAAAACAATTTTTCATTCTTAGAAGTTTCTGCAACAACGGGCTTAAACATTAAAGAAATTAAAAAAGCTCTCATTGAACTAGCACCGGATGAAATGAAACAAACACCAGTTCTTGCCGGAGACCTTTTCGGAGAAGGAGACTGGATTGTCTGTGTTGTCCCAATTGATCTGGCTGCGCCGAAAGGAAGGCTTATTTTACCGCAAGTTCAAGTTATACGAGAAATTCTGGACTGTGACGCAGTAGCTGTAACAGTTAAAGATCGTGAAATTGAAGAAACTCTATCAAATATGAAGCGCAAACCTGCGCTGGTCATTACAGATTCGCAAGTAGTCCTAACCGTTGCAGGTGATGTTCCAGATGACATTCCGTTAACCACTTTTTCGACTCTGTTTGCCCGTTTTAAAGGGGATTTACCAAGTCTTGTTAAGGGCGCAGAAGCTATTGATACTTTAGAAGACGGAGATACTGTGCTTGTGGGTGAGGCATGCTCACATCACGACGTTGCGGATGACATAGGACGGGTGAAAATCCCGCGCTGGGTCACCCAATACACAGGTAAAAATATTAAGTTTGAAACATATGCAGGACACGATTTTCCTGAAGATCTTGAAAAATATAAACTGGTAATTCACTGCGGAGCATGCATGCTAAATCGCACTGAAATGCTAAGAAGAGTTACAGAATGTAATCGCAGAGGAGTGCCGATAACCAATTACGGAGTTGCAATTTCAAAAGTACAGGGCGTTCTGGAAAGGATTATTGCACCATTCAATTTATAAACAACTCCCTCTTATACTTGAAACCGTGTAAGAGGGAGTTGTTATTTATCATAAAAATTCAGATGAGCTAGCCAAGCATTTTTATTTCATTAAATGGCAAGTAATTAGATGGCATCTTGTCCTTAAGTTCTACGCCTGACGTCTTGGTAATCAAAGCCTGTTCAACTAAATAGGACAATTTTTGTACCCCCTCTGCAATACTTAAACCACCGTCACGTACATTTGAAATGCAATTACGAGCTTCATCAGTTGTGCCCGGTATAGGGTTGTAGGTTAGATATATTCCCATCGAATTAGGGGAACTAAGCCCCGGTCTCTCACCAATGAGTATTACTGAAAGCTTTGCCGAAAGCATACTTCCAATTTCATCTGCAATTGCAACGCGGCTGTTTTCAATCAAACAGACAGGAGTAGCTTTAATTCCCGCCTGCTCAAGTAGAGGCATAAAAGCATGGATAAAACTATATCCGTTTTCATGAATTGCGCGAGACGAGAGTCCATCCCCTACAGCCACACACACGTCATATCCTGTTTCCTGTTTTTCAAGTAATTCACGCGACTTAAAACTTAGAACTCTACCTTTATCAGGACGAGTTAAATATTCCATTCTGTCATCAGTGCTGCCTTTAAGCTTAAGACAAGTGTGTCCGCTTTCTTCAAGTTCAGATTTAAGTTCGTCAATTTTAAATGGCAAATGAACTGCGTCACGCGCTTTTGCATGAGCAAGTTTGAACGAAAGAGATTCTTTGAGAGGCAGACTGACTCCGCACCTTCCAAGTGAAATACGGGCATCAGTAAACTTTTTAAGCTCGGACCAAGGGTCAACAGTTATAATTTCAGGTTTGTTTTCTTTCATTATAATCCCTGTGTTATGGCCATCAAAGAATTAGAACTGGATGCGGGCAATAATTTTCCTTTCTCGTCATGAATACCTACTTTTTCTAGCCATGCCTCAAATTCAGGAGCAGGTCTTAAATTTAGCAATTTGCGCAGATAACATGCATCGTGAAATGAAGTGGATTGATAATTGAGCATAATATCATCCGCGCCGGGAATACCCATGATAAAGTTACACTTAGCATTACCGAGCAAAGTCAAAAGCACATCCATATCATCTTGATCAGCTTCCGCATGATTGGTGTAACAAACATCGACTCCCATCGGTAATCCGAGCAGTTTACCACAAAAGAGATCTTCCAAACCGGCACGCTGGATCTGCTTTCCATTATAGAGATACTCAGGACCGATAAAACCGACTACGGTGTTTACAAGTAAAGGTTTAAATTTGCGGGCAACTGCGTAAGCTCTGGCTTCAAGTGTCTGCTGGTCAACACCGTGGTGAGCATTAGCAGACAAAGCACTTCCCTGCCCTGTTTCAAAATACATAACGTTGTTTCCAACTGTTCCACGTCCAAGTGAAAGCGTTGCTTCGTATGCTTCCTGAAGCAAGCTCAAACTAACACCGAAACTGGCGTTGGTCCCTTCAGTTCCTGCTATTGACTGAAAGCAAAGATCAACCGGAGCTCCGGCCTTAATCGCTTCCATTGTTGTTGTAACGTGGGTCAGAACACATGTTTGGGTAGGGATGGAATGTTTTTCAACTATATCATCAAGCATCCACATCAAACGGGTAATATTTTCAACATTATCTGTTGCTGGATTAATGCCGATAACAGCGTCACCTGAGCCGTAACACAGTCCGTCTAAAGTTGAAGCGGCAATTCCTTTTAAATCATCGGTGGGATGATTGGGTTGCAACCGCACAGAAAATCTCCCTGGTAACCCGAGTGTATTGCGAAATTTTGTAATAACCTGACATTTAGATGCTACAAGAATCAAATCCTGCATACGCATAAGTTTTGAAACAGCGGCAGCCATTTCAGGCGTGATACCCATGGCAAGTTTTGTAAGCACATCCGTTGAAGCTACGTCTGTGAGAAGCCAGTCACGGAATTCTCCAACAGTGAAACTGCTTACAGGGGCAAAGGCCTCTTTATCATGATCATCGATAATAAGACGGGTAACTTCGTCCTTTTCATAAGCAATAACAGGCTCGTTTAAAAACCTTGTTAAAGGAACTTCAGAGAGTTCTATCTGGGCTAAAACTCGCTCTTCTTCTGTTCTTGCTGCCACTCCTGCCAAGACATCGCCGGAACGAAGCGGTGAAGCTAAAGCAAGTAATGATCTCAAACTTTTTTTATCTTTCTGTAATGTACTCATTTTGCAGACTTCCGTTAGTTAGGACAGTCAGGCCTATAAAACAGCCTGACTGTCCACTAATTTTATGTATAGTTACTCAGCTTAGCAGACACTAACTACTAAAGTACAAATCTGGCAAGTACAGAGCAATCTGAGGGAAAGCCACTATCAAACTGATGCCGATGACCATCAGTATTAGAAACGTAACAATTGGAATTTGATATAAATAAATAAAAGCGTAGCAAACACAACATTTTGCCACGCTTTTATTTAAACTCAAATGAAACTGGTTGTCATTCCCATTTAAAAAGAATATTTATAAACAAATTTAAAGCTATTATCTTGAATATCATTATGCAAATTTCAACAATATTTTCAAAAAAAGGAGTTATTATGTTCGAACCAATATCCGTCACCATAGACGATAATGTGGCAGATACCCTGTTCATTCCCCTATACATGCGGAATTTAGAAACCTTGCGTGTCGATGGAATTATCCATGACCCACTATCCTGCCAACTTGTTAACCAAATTGACTACGACTTTTCGAAATATAAAACAGCAGACAAGAGCATCATTGGGACAGCAATCCGCATTCGTCGTTTTGATAAAGCAGTAACCGAATTTATCAAAAACCACGACAATCCAGTAGTTATAAGTATTGGGGCAGGACTAGATACACGATTCAAACGCGTTTTTAATGGTAAAGGTATATTTTACGAACTGGATTTACCCGAGGTTATTCATGTCAGGAATCAGTTACTTCCTGAATCTGAAAACAATCCATATATTGCAAAATCTTTTTTTGATGTTTCTTGGATTGATCAAATAGTTGAAAAACATACAGGAAGTAATTTTATTTTAGTGGCAGAGGGAGTCTTCATGTACTTTGAAGAGGAATTATTACATCCTATTATCACAATGATAGCTGACCGAATTCCGCAAGGTGAATTGCATTTTGACGTAAGTTCAAAGTGGGCAATCCAAAACCAAAAGAAACATGATACAGTCAAAAATAGCAACGCAACATTCCGCTGGGGATTGGAAGATGACCTATTACTAGAGAAGTGGTCACCATATCTCAGGTATCAGGACACTACCTACTACATGGATCAAGAGCTAAAACGCTGGGGATTTTTCATTAGACTAATGAGGCTAGTGCCAAAATGGAGAAACGCCTTTCGTATGTTACACTATAAAATTAAATCGAAACCTTAACGAAGAAAAGAATAACTAGAAAAGCGTGGCAAACTAAACAGTCTGCCACGCTTTTAAACAATTTCTAAAGCAACTTAGCCAAATCTGCCGGAACATCCAAAATAATATTCGCCCCAGCCTCTTTAAGTTCGTCAACGCCGCGGAAACCCCACCCTGCGCCAACGGTTATCATTCCAGCGTTAAGCCCAGTTTGGATATCTACATCAGAATCTCCTACAAAAACAGTCCGGTCAGGAGTTGTTCCCATTAGCTCCGCAAGCTTCAACGCCCTGTCCGGCTCAGGTTTTAACGGAACATTCTGAAGCGCTCCATAAACAGCCTCAAAATTCACGCCAGGCAAAAGTTTTTCTACGGCTATTTTAGAAAATTCCTCAGGCTTATTAGAAAGCACAGCAAACTTTTTACCTGCAGAAGATAAAACCGCAAGAGCTTCTAAAACTCCGTCATAAGGCCGAGCAATCGTATTTAAAGACAGCTCAAATTCTTCAAGAAGTACGGGGAGCAGTTCATCATAATTTTCTTGGTTTCTTTTATCCTGCGGCAAAATACGCCACGCCAGTTTTTTAGCTCCTCCGCCCAAAAATGTACGGTAAGCACTGACTGAATGTGTTGCATAGCCAAGCCTTTTAAGCGCAGCATTACCTGTAGCAGCAATTTCTTCCAATGTATAAAGTAACGTTCCGTCAAGATCGAAAATGACTGCGGAAAAATCTAGCGAATAATTCATATTTTTTACCTTCATCATATTAAGATTGCCTATTAATGGTTTAATATCGACAATCCAGCTTACTAACGAGTGGCTTCTTCTACAAGATATAAAATATTGCGATAATTTTTGCCGCCGTGCAGGGTTAAACCTATTTCACAAGTTCTGGAAACACTATACCCCTCATCACAATGCTCAATCTGTCCTTTCAAATTTTCAAGAGCCGATCTATTCAGTTCAGGTTTATGAAACCCTTTGTCACCTGAAAAACCGCAACAGTTTATCCCCTTAGGGACAACTACATTCTCGACGCATTTAGAGGCAAGTTCGCTGAACATTCCGTCTAATCCCATTGTTCTTGTTGAACATGTCGGATGCAGAGCAACTGTTCTAGAGAGCTTCTTGAAGTTTAACCGGTCCGCAACATACTTCATGGTAAATTCGATAGGGTCCATCATGACAAGTCGCTTATCCAAAGTCTTTTTCATGCGTGCCAGACATGGGCTGGTATCACAAAGCACAACACATTCTCCACTCCCGCTCGCTTCAAGCAAAGCAGTACTGAGCTTTTGTGCCAATTTATCAGCTTGTTCCATAAATCCTTTAGTTTCAAAAGACTTACCACAGCAAAGACTGTCCATACCCTTCGGAAAAACAACTTCATACCCTGCCCGCTCAAGAAGCCGAACAGTCACATTCATCAAAGGTTCAGACCTATCTTCCTTACTGGTCCCCATAGTCCGCACAGCGCAGGAAGGAAAATAAACAATCCGCTGCTTCCCTGTACCGGATTTAACTACCGGAACTTTACTTCCACCCTTCGGCATGGCTTTATTCCAGAGCGGTAAACTTTCCCCGGAAAGATTGCGGGCAGAACCTGCAAGACGGGACATCATTGTATCTCCTATTACCCGCTGGGCAAGAGACATACCACCCAAAGTGAGTGAAGCGGCCTTAAGAGCGCCCTCAAGGTGATCAGTTACATAATCAGCAATTTTAGTGGAACGGTCAGAGGCTTTTTCCCCTCTGATACTCCTGATAAGGCTGGCAACATCAACACCTAGTGGACACTTTACACGGCACAATCCATCAGTAGCACAAAGCTGTTCACCGTACTTGCGAAAGATTTTTTCCCATTCATCCGCAATCTCATTCTTGCCCTCAAGACGTAGCTTGGTAACAGCTCTGAAAAGACTGATCCTCTGCCGCGGAGTAAAGCCAATATTCTTTGATGGACAGACTTGCTCACAAAAACCGCATTCAACGCAAAGATCCACATACGGCGATACAGTCAAAGGACTTTTAAGCCCGTTAGTATGCGCATTGGAATCTTCATTGATCAATACACCTGGATTGAGAACCGATTCCGGATCAAAAACTTTTTTAACGGCGCAGGTCACTTCATATAAAGAATCTCCCCATTCCTTACGAACGAATGGAGCCATTGCACGCCCTGTTCCATGCTCTGCCTTAAGAGAACCGTCAAAACGCTCAGTAATCAAATTAACCAGATCAACCATAAAAGCATGTAATCTAGCTACTTCTTTATCTTCAGCAATTTTAAGTGGGATTGAAAAGTGAAGATTACCATGAAATGCATGCCCCATAATACCGACGGAATATCCGTGACGGGTGAATAACTCCTGAAAAGCTTCGCACCCCTCAGCTAATCTTGAAACAGGGATATTAATATCCTCGGTAAGAACATACTCATCTGCTTCCCGATAGTTGGTAATGGCCGGATAGATAGACCGCCTGATATTCCACAATTTTTCACACTCTACTTCATCGGAGGTGAAAAGGTGTTCGCTTAAGGCCGGAAAACTATTTAAAACTCCAAAAATCTCATCAACATTCTGCTCAAGTTCTTCAGAACTCCACGCTTTAGTTTCAACAAGCATGGCGCAGGAGCCTTCCGGGGGATTCTTCATAACATCAGGAATATCTTTGAGATTATTCTGCAAAGCTATAAGACAATTATAATCAAGCACTTCAGCTGCATCTATATTACATGTATCCTTCATATCCATCACAATATCCGTGACTACACTTAGAGAAGGGAAGAACATAAGAGCTACTGATCTTATGGGCGGAGTCGGAATAGTTTCCATAAGGACTTCATGAATAAAGCCAAGTGTCCCCTCAGACCCGACCATCAGATGCATCAGAATATCAACGGGATCTTCATGATCAACAAATGAATTGAGAGTGTAGCCGATAGTGTTTTTGATTGAATACTTGCGCTTGATACGTTCAACGACATCATTATCGGCAAGAACTTTAAGTCGCAAAGCGCTAAGCTCATCAAGCATAGCTTTATGGGAATTTCTAAAGGAAGCGACATTGTCCTTATCAGTAGTATCCAGATAGGTTCCATCGGCAAGAATCAGACGCATTCCTTTGATTGCATGGTAACTGTTTTCTTCAACCATGCAGCACATTCCTGCTGAATTATTGGCAATTATACCGCCTATTGTTGCTGAAGAGATGGAAGCAGGATCAGCCCCCATTTTGCGCTGATACGGAGCCAATGCGACATTCACATCAATGCCTATCACACCGCTTCCAGCCCAAAACATTTTACCATCGTCAAGGACCTCTACCTTTTTCCAATACGGTCCCATAAGGCGAACAAGAACGCCCTCTCCGCAGGCCTGACCGCTTACAGCTGTTCCGGCTCCGCGAAAAGTTACTCCCATATTATTCTGCGAGCAGACTTTAAGCACTCCGGACACTTCTTCCAAATTCATAACATCAACTATAAGCTTAGCCTTAGGAGCAAAATAGCTCGCATCAACAGCATAGGTAGCTACAAGTGCAGGATGATCATATATACGCTCAGCAGGGAGAACTCCCTGCATATCTTTAATTAACTTTTTCAACATAAACTTCACCTTCGAACGAATCATCCTTAAAGCGCCATAGGCCAAGCCCGCGCAGAATGATTGGAATCGTAATCAAAACCATTGTTACCCAGCCCATACTTCCATACCCCTTACCGATGAGTGGAATCAGCCCAAACTGAGCAACCATCCAGCACGCTGCAACCAAAATGGTTGAAGCTATCATAGAATGAACGCGCTGTTTGCTGGCTTTTCCTGCTTCATCAAGCCTACGCCCCAAAAAAGTCACCAATCGATTGGTGGTTCCATATACAAGGGCAACGCCTGTTGAAACAGCTCCAACAACGATACAAACGGAGATAAGGGAGGTCATCCACGAACTGCCGATACCATGCATAACAACAAACAAAGCCGGAACGGCTTCTTTGAAAATACCTTGATCGGCAAAGGCCAGAATACCGAAGTAGGACAGATACATAATCAAACTGTTGATGATGATACCAATAGTAATTGCTTTTTTAAGACAAGCTTTGTCAGGACAGACCTGTGCATGAACAATATATGCTCCAATAGCACAACAATGCAGCGTTCCGTACTTAATCCCCCACCACAGAGCATCCCATGAAGAGTTTGGACCGCTTATAGCAATCTCCCCACTCTTAATAGCCGCGATATTCTGAAGTATTTTGGGAAAATAGTGGATAATATTCGGAAGATAAATAATGAACATACTCACAATAAGCAAAAAGGAAACGACAACAGCCGACCTTCTTACAAGCTCAGAACCGTAAATTGTAAACACAAAAATAACGGCAGCGATAAAAAAAGTATTCATCATATATGAAGTGCCGAACAATTTGGATAAAACTGTTCCTCCTGTGGCAAAAGCCACAGCTGTTGCAAGCAAAAGCACTCCGTTAACCAGAATTTCATACATCGGAACTGCAAAAAAGCCGATTTCACCATATAGCTTCTTCGACCATGCACTATAATCATAAGCCTTAAATTTAACGGCAATGACCATTGAGTAATACATGCAGATACCCATAATAAGCATCGAAACAGCAGGCATGAACATGGATGTCCAGTGATGGTTCAAGTAGAAAGCTACTATCTGTCTACCAGAGGCAAAACCGCCTCCAAAATGCGAACTGAACCACACCAGAGCTATCGCCAAATAGCCGGGAATTATTTTATTCATTATCTCAGGGGGTTAAATTATCAAATATTAATTTTATGATCAGCTATTTAGCCGGAGCAGTCTCAACCACATCTTCTGCAAAACGCCAGATTCCAAAACCACGCATAAGAATAGGTAAGACAAGAACTAATAAAGAAACCCACCCTATATTCCCATAACCTTTACCAATAAGCGGAATCAGGCCGAACTGTGCGACAAGCCAACAGGCAATAACTAATGTAGATGAAGAAAAAATAGCATGCTTTCCACTTTTCTTTGCTCTCTCTTCTTCAGTCAGATTACGCCCTAAGAAGATAACAAGACGATTAGTGGTTCCGTATACGAGGGCTACGCCAGATGAAACAGCACCGATAATAATACAAAGTGTGATGAGTGCGGTCATCCATGCTCCTCCGACACCGTGCATAACAACAAATAAAGCTGGAACGGCTTCAGTAAGAACACCTTTCTCTGCAAAAGCAAGAATTCCAAAATATGTCATATACATGATCACGGTGTTAATGAAGAAACCTACTACTGCGACTTTTTTGATGCTGGCCTTATCAGGACATGCCTTCGTATGCACAATATACGCGCCGATAGCACAGCATTGCAAAGCTCCATATTTTAGCCCCCACCAAAGTGAATCAAGAAAAGTATCAGGGCTGCCTGTAGCTATTTCCCCACTTTTAAGAGCGGCCAGATTATGAACAATATCTGGGTAGAAATGTATAATATTAGGGATATAAATTATAAATATGCAGGCGATCAAAATTAAAGAAACAACTGTAGCGGACTTCCTTACTAAGTCTGCCCCGTAAATTGTCAGCACAAAAATAATAGCTGCAATTACTACAGTGTTCAGCATGTAAGAAGAGCCAAAAGCCCGAGTAATGGTCGCCCCACCTGTAGCGAAAGCCACAGCAGTAACCAGTACAAGCAAAGCATTGAAAAGAACTTCAAAGACTGGAGCCATAACTGGAGCAACTCCGCCATAAAGTTTCTTCGACCAACTGCTGTAGTCATAAGCTTCATACTTCGCGGCGATAAGCATTGAAAAATAAAAAGTGACGGCCATAATCAGCATTGATACGGCAGGCATAAACAGAGATGTCCACTGATGGTTAAGATAAAAGGCAACGATCTGACGTCCTGAGGCAAAACCTCCGCCGAAGTGGGCACTGAACCAAACAAACGCAATAGCGAGATAAGGGGGTAATACTTTTTTCATTTTTTCACGGGGTAAAAGTTTAGCAGCAAATTTATGTCGTGAAAGATTTAAGCAACAACTGTTGGCGTAAAGTGTACAGCGCACACTTGTGACCATCGGTCATTTTTTAACTCTTATAAAACGACAAATTTGCTTATAAAATGGGACTTCCACGTCTTCTGTGAGCACAAAAGATGGGGATACACGGATGCAAAAACTCTTCTGAACCAATTGGATACGCAGAAAAAACCTGCGGACAATCATCCGTAAGGACATTGTGAGCACGGGCTAGTTCATAAAGTGAATAATTAGACTGAAAAGATTTCATTAGATATATTCTCTCCTAGTTTTAACCTTACGTGAGATCGAATATTTGCTACTTCGCTAATGCTAATAACAGTCCGTCTCCGCAGGAACAGCCGTGACGTTAGGGTATTACTTCCACGATTTCAACGTTAATTTAGCGTAAAAGATTATTTCACTACGTTTATTACTGCGAGGGATTCTATTTCAATCAGGATTATCTATAGCGCCATAAAAAAGATATGTACGTAGGAGCGGGCTTATACGACTAAGCAAAATCTATGAATATAATTAAGGAATTAAAAAAAAATATCAATCTGTTCTATAATTAATTATTTTTCAGCAGCGCCATAATAGATTTGAAGAGGCTATCGATCTCAAGCGGCTTAGTTAAATAATCGTTCATGCCGGCACGCAAAAAATCATTTTTACTATTTGCTGTGGCAAAAGCAGTTAAAGCCACAATTGGGATATCCGTATTGTCATCACCTGCGCGACCGTTTCTTATAGCAATAGTGGACTCAATCCCGTCCATAAGCGGCATACGGATATCCATCAAAACCAGATCATACCTGTTTTTTTTAAGTTCTTTTAATGCTTCAAGTCCATTTTCAGCTGTACCGACATTAAATCCTGACTTCTTTAAAATTGCTTTAGTAGCAATCATATTTATTCTTTCATCCTCGACCACAAGTACCCAATAATGGCTTGATTCTGAAAGATTTATCGTAAAACTTTCTTTAGCAGGAATCGATTCACTGTTATCTTTTTTAAATGGAATAGACACATAAAAAGACGTTCCTTCTCCAAGTTTGCTTGTAACAGAAATATTACCACCCATCAGCACCACAAGTTGTCTGACGATCGCTAATCCCAGACCTGCCCCTTGGTATAAACGTTGATAACCTTCATCAACCTGAATAAACATGCCAAACAAATTTTCAATATTTTTTTCTTCCATACCGATACCGGTATCCGACACGGAAAAGAAAATTCTTGAAACATCAGGAGCTACATCCGACAGCAAATGAACAGCGACGCTAATCTCTCCATGCTCGGTAAACTTAACGGCATTACCCACAAGGTTATTTAGAATCTGACTGAACCTTAAAGGGTCTCCGACAAGAGTTGCTGGAACTGAGCTGTCTACATTCAATTCAAATTTCAGACCGCGTTGCTTGCATGTCGGCCCGAACAGAGATTCTATTGCTTCAAATATTTTTACAGATTCAAACGGTTTTTCTACAAGTTTGACCTCACCGGATTCGATCTTTGTCAAATCAAGAATATCCCCAAGCAGATCTGTTAGCCGCTGAGCAGATTGAATAGTAAATTTAACGTAATTAGCCTGCTCACCATCAAGTTCAGTATCTTTAATAAGATAGAGCATACTGACAATCCCGTTTAACGGAGTTCTTAGCTCATGACTCATATTAGCCAAAAAAGAAGACTTTGCTTTATTTGCTGCTTCTGCTTCTATTCTTTGCTTTACGAGTTCAAGATTTTTATTCAAAATTTGTTTGCGCATTTTATCCAGACTATGAGCCATCTCGTTATATGAATGTGCCATCTCCAACATTTCATCAGGAAAATGATCCGTTTTTATAAGCGGCTCTGAATCACCTTTTTTAAGGTTAATAAATGCTTTTTGGAAGAGGGTTTTAGCGGTAGTGATTAATTCATGAACTGAGAGAACTGTTATACAAATCCAGCCCATCGAATTTATTATCTGCCAATGAACCTGAAATGATTCGTCACTGGAATTAAAATTTCTATACCCGCTCTTAGAATCAAAGATTTTTTGCAAATTTACATTTTTAAAACATTCATGAATCTCGTTAAAATTAATAAGAGCAATCTCTCCTTTATCCATTTCTTTTATGGACACACCTCGGCTGTCCGCTATTAATGATCCGTTTTTATCTACAATGCAGGTTAATTGGCTTTTCCGACTTGCCGCCAGAATCTCATGACGCACCAATCCTTCCACTTTTATATCAATACTCCACAAGCCGACAAAGTCATGCCCGATATACACCGGAATTGACGCGGCAACGATAAGCCCTCTTCCGGCGTAATCCACATGAGGCGCCGACCAGCGAACTTCTCTTTCCGGGTTTACTTCTGGATTGACCGAGGCGAAGGTATGGTATTTAGACCAATCAAAATCGGGAGTAATAGCTTCTATTTGATCAATATATGGAAATTGCAAAGCTGTGTTTGTGACATCCTGATAATACATCCAGACTGCACTGGGAATTCTCTCATGCATTGAGGATAGAATGTCACCAATATTATGAAGGCAAAACATATGGAATCTGGCAATTTCATCATCAATCTTATCAGGCGGCCACGAAAAACTGACTGCATCACCGGACAGCTTTTTCTTTCTAAAATCTACAAGCTGGGGAATACTTAAATAGAAACCGTCTTCCCCTACGGTAAAATCATTTTCGCTAAGCCAGTTAGCTATTTCCACTGAATCATGTTCAGTTTCAATAAAAAACTTGGACGTCAGAGAATCCAAAAAGTAAAGGATATCCTCAACCCGTTCCAGTTCACAAGAAACAACCTGAGTAATAGACTTGAGTTGAGTCTGGATATGTTTAAATTCTGGCATAAAACACTCCGCACTTTTAAAAAGACCTCTCTTTTAAAGTACTACGTATAAAACATCTTCACAAGGGGAAGATTATAAAATTGATGCAAAGTGTGGAGTATGCTCTGAAGGATATGTGTTAAAAAAACAAGTTTCATTACAGAGACTCAATACTATTTGTCATATCAACGTCATCAAGTTTTAATGAATATTACATAACAATACTGCATATTCTATTTTTTACACGCACAATATCTTACAAATTCAGCTTTTAATCACAGTATTTTAAAATTATAAAATTACGCAATCTTTTTTACAGATTTTAAGTTAAGCTTTGAATAAATCTTGAACACGAATTATGAATAAAAATATGTTTTTTCTTTAAAAATTAAGACAAGACTTTAACTAGCTTATCAAAAAACATATCCAGTATAAGTCATAGCACTATGATTAAAACAATAAAATAAAACATATAATATTTTTTAATGCTTTAGCTATGTAAAAATTCAATTTGCAATAAAAGGTACTTACAATGTATACAAAACAAGCAGATCGATATACTCGGTATTTATATCATTAAAGCAATACGTTAGAGTCTTATTCACACGTAACAGAATAATTCATATCCTGGGGAGGATTTTCTTATGAATTTAAAAGATGTTAAACTTGGCAATAAGCTAGGACTTGGATTTACAATTATTCTAGGCATCATGACAGCGTTAGGTACTACAGCCATTATCAACATGGAATTATCTAAAAAAGGTAGCAACAAGCTGGCTAAAATGTATGTGCCGGAAGTGGCCGAAGCCATTGATGTACAAAAAGCATCTCTACTCACAATGTATGCCATGCGCGGATTTGCCATGTCTGAGGACGAATCCTACTGGACAGAAAGCCAAAACTTACTGTCTGAGCTAAAAACAAGTCATTTAAAAGATGCTAAGGCTTTGGCTGACAAGTTTCCGCAACTGGTTAAACTGCGTGAAAATGTAGTAAAAGCTACAGCAGCGGTGGAACAATACACCAGTTTGGCAAACAAGGCTCGTAAGGTTCAAGGCGAACTGAAAAATGCTCGTATAAATATGACTGAATCAGCCCAAAAATTCATGAAAAATGCCTATCAATACCTTGAGGATCAAAATAAAAAACTCTCCTCGCAAATTGCTTCACAAGCATCACCGTTAGCAATGAACGCCCGCCTGATTAAAATTACAAGTATCAATGATGTCATAGATCTTGGCAACAATATCCGGATAATGAATTTTAAAGCACAAGCAACAAACGACCTGACAATACTTGCTGAAGCCATTAAAACGTTCCCGAAGATGAATAAGGTTTTAGATAAAATAAGGACGATGACAACTCAGGAAAAAGACCTGCACTCCCTTGAGCTTATTAAGAAAGAGGCGGACAATTATAATAAAGCAATAACAATTCTCTCTGATGGCATGGACCAACTCCAGAAACTGAACAACCGTTTAGAGATAGCCTCCAATCAAGTTGTTGCCGCTTCTGATAAAACTGCTGAGGCGGGGATGGCGCAAACCCAAAACATAGCAACCGAAAGTGCTAACAGCCTGGCCATGGCTACTTGGATAATAATTTTCGGCCTTATAGCTGCAATTCTTCTGGGAATATTAGTGGCTATATGGCTCACCAAAGCAATCACCGGACCAATGACCAAAGGTGTAATCTTCGCCACTAAAGTGGCCGATGGAGATCTGGATCAAACGTTGGATATACACCAAAAAGATGAGGCTGGGCAGCTGGCTTTAGCTATGTCAAAAATGGTTAACAATCTGAAACAAAAAATTTCTGAGGCTGAACAAAAAAGTAACGAAGCAGACCATGAGTCAGAGCGAGCCCAAAAAGCAATGAGCGAGGCCGAAACAGCAAAAAGCAAAGCTGAATCCGGTCGTCAGCTTATTTTAGACGCAGCCAAACGTTTGGAGCATGTTGCGGAAAGAATGACTACTGCATCCGAGGAACTTGCAGCGCAGATTGAGCAGTCCAGCCGCGGTGCCGAACTTCAGACTGAACGCGTCAGCGAAACCGCAACAGCCATGGAAGAAATGAACGCTACGGTGCTTGAAGTCTCCATGAACGCAAGCAACGCCGCCACAGAATCAGACAAAGCCCGTGACAAAGCACAGGAAGGTTCAACGGTAGTAACCAAGGCCGTAAATTCAATACAAAATGTACAGACTCAAATTGGCGATCTAAAAGAACACATGTCTTCCTTAGGCAAACAGACAGATGACATTGACAGTATAATGGGTGTTATTTCTGACATTGCAGACCAGACTAATTTGCTGGCTTTAAACGCAGCAATTGAAGCTGCTAGAGCTGGTGATGCAGGTCGAGGCTTTGCTGTAGTAGCAGATGAAGTTCGCAAACTGGCTGAAAAGACAATGAAGGCAACTGAAGAGGTTGGTGAAGCCATCAAAAATATTCAGACAGGCTCACACAATAGCATAGGCAGCATGGACAAAGCAGTACAGATGATTAACGAGAGTACCGAGCTGGCCAAACTTTCAGGAGATTCTCTTGATGAAATAGTATCACTGGTAAACGTAACAACTGATCAGGTACAAGCCATCGCTGCAGCAGCCGAGCAGCAGTCTGCAACCAGCGAAGAAATAAATCGGGCAGTAGATGAAATAAACATTATTTCTAGCGAAACATCAACAAGCATGGGGCAGTCAGCGAGCGCTGTGGAAGAATTGGTACGACAATCACAAGAACTAAAAACTCTTGTTGATGAAATGGTACATAGTGAGAACTAATCACCCGGAGCACATTTCCCGCAGTTGAAATTTAAAAGGGTTAACTCAGCTTACGAGTTAACCCTTTATTCTATTAATCTTCTTTACGAATTTCACTTCTATGCTGCTCAAGAGGATTGAACCACAATTGCTTTTCCTTAAATGGAGTCTCAGGTGATAAAAACGGATTGTCTGCAAAAAGAACTAAACGATTTTTAAGATCAGCTCTGTTAAGGTTTGATGCATTATATTCCCAGAACAATTTATCAAAACTTCCATCTTTAATCATTCTTTCCAGTCCATCTTTAATTCTTTCTGCCAGTTTAGGAAACTTAGGAGAAACGAAAAAGTATGTAGGCTGTGGTAAGTATAATGCAAGATGAGGCTCAATTGCTAAATCCGGCAGTAGATCCTTTCTGCTGTCATACTCAGCAAAAATTTCACTTACCCCTCTTGGGAAATAATCAAACCTGTCATACATAAGCATTTTAAATAAACCTTTGTATTCACCACCTCTAACAACATTAAAGCCAAGGGCTTCCATCGCCTTGGTAGTGCTCCAGTGCCTGTTGAGGCCTGCTTTTAGTTTTTTCAGCTCTTCAACTGTACTGATGGTTGAAAATTCTTTTTCATTCTGCTTCCTGATAAGAAAAAGTCGATAACCTAGAATTCCTTTCAATACAGGAATTCGTATAGGTATAGATTTTTCTTCCCATTTTTTCTGAGTTGGAGCTACATAGATATTTAAATTTTCACCTTTAAGAAGCTCCAAAAAAAGACGTTCCCGCTGTGCATTAGAGATTGTAGTCACAATCTCAAAATCTCCATAATTTTCTCTCGTTTTTTCCAACGCAGTAATCAAAACTTCATTCTCATAAGTATGACGGGAATCTAAATAACCATGGCGGTTCATCAAGAGAACAGTATCCTTAGCAATACTATCATATGGAAAGATGAAAGATATTAATACCAACAACCAAGAAAAAAATACTATACTTTTAAACATACTACCCCCGAGGTCGATATGTAAAATAAGAAAATTTAAAAATGAGTGACTATTATTTTTAACAGATATTTAAGAAAAATAGTAGCGATGGTTATATAAAAGCAGAACGTGGTAATGTTTCTTATTTTCCCACATTGATAAATTTTATGTAAGGCTTCAAACGTTGCAATTTACCACCTTTTTGACGTACTGAAATTGAAATATTTTATCCATGCTTGCTAACTAAAGGAGATTTTTCGCATGTCCAAATTTTTCTATACCGTATTGCTTTGTACTCTAGTTCTTATCCCCGCTCTTAACTGTCAGGCCCGCAGCTTTGATGAAATTGTTACTAGCGGAACACTGCGCGTTGGAACAACTGGAGACTACAAACCTTTTTCATTTCATAATGAAGGCAAATACGAAGGATTCGATATTGCTGTAGCAGATAGTTTTGCTAAACGTCTTGGATTAAAACTTGAACTGGTAAAAACAACATGGTCCACCCTTATGGGTGATTTGAAAGCAGACAAATATGATATCGGTATGAGCGGAATAACTAGAACTATTGCTCGTCAGAAAGAAGCTCGTTTTTCACATGGTTACGTGATGTTCGGCAAAACGATTCTTGTTACCAAGGATAACAAGTCACGTTTTAAATCTCTTGCAGATGTTGATAAAAAAGGAGTTCGGATCGGAGTTAATCCCGGCGGAACAAATGAGAAGTTTGTTAAAGCAAATATTAAAAATGCTGAAGTAATAATGTTTAAGTCAAATCTTGAAATTCCTCTGGCTGTTGCCGAGAAAAAGGTTGATGTAATGATTACTGACAGTGTTGAGGCTCTTTATTACGCAGCAACCAATGAAAATTTGTCAGCTCCCATTGCAAACGATCCATTCACTCGTTCTGAATTAGGCTATCTGATGCCTGCTAATGCTGAACGTCTTCAGGATACGGTCAACTTCATGATGGACCAGATGATTCTTAAAGGTGAAATGGCTTCCCTTAAAAAACAGTATCTCCATATTGGGGAATAGTCAGGCTGGCAACAAATGCAACGGTTCCCACTTCTTTTTAAAAAAAGATGGTTAACTCAGTTTATGGGTTAACCATCTTTTCATATGACAAGCTATGCAACCGAGGAAACTAATTTAATAAATCTTAGGTACTCTAATGAGCCCCCCAGCACATATTCCTAACTTATTAATAAGTTTTAAAATCAGTAGCATTTCTTCTTCAAGTATATAGCGGGCTTTACCCGCGGAGTGCCTTCTAAAATCATCTTCATAAAGCCTTACAAAATCGACCATCCCACCCATTGCATTTATCATATTACGCATGACTTTACGATATGATTCAATAGCAGACTGAATAAAATATTGATGCATTCTTGTCGCTATAATCATAGGTTCTTCAATAATTTGAAAAGAACTAACTAAAGATAATTTAATACAAAGATCCCATCCAAATTCATTTCCTGTTGAAGGAGTAAAAACACCTATATCATTATGAAGTCTACGTTTATAAAGTAAACCGCGCAAATCACATACTTCTTGTATCATTTCCCTAGTATGCCTGTGCGGAACTACGACCTGCTTTGGCTTGCCCTGTTCAGTGAGGATAACCCCACAACGGAGAGCCGTTACGTCCTGATCTTGATCCATATGATCAATCATGCTCCCTATACACTTTGGCAAAAGTTTATCAGCTGGGTCCAGCCAGAAAAGAAATTCTCCACGGGAGACATAAAGGCCTGTGTTTAAAAGCTTATAAAGCAGTCCTGAATGCTTTACTATTTTGATTTTTAGCTTTGAGAAATCTTTAGCTACTGCTTTTAAAAAACTGGTGTTTTCTGCCGAATATAGCAAAAGAACTTCCATACTATCTACGCACTGAGTTGATAGCATCGACATAACTTGCGGTAACTTATGCAATACATTGGATTCGAGCACAGGAATTATTACACTTATCTTAAACCTAGACTGTTCTTCTCGCCACGGCATAACCGGCCTCAAAATTGACGAATCTTTTGAGATTGTCAGTCCTTTGCGGACATGCTTAATTGTACCTATCTTAATAAGTTTATGCCATGTTTTCCCAAGATTCTCTACAAACCCACGAGAGTTGCGCATAGTTTCAGTCCTAAACATAGCACACGCTCCAATTTCATTAAAATAAGGTAAAGATAAAATTTTAGAGCTTGAATTATGATCAAATCCAGATCCCATTCTAGAAAAAAGAATCTCATCAAAGCATTCATCAGTTCCCAAATAACCCATTTCTCGATTATCACTGATTAAACGTTTTGAATTTGCGTAGGCAAGCACTACGTTAGAATCTTTTAAAAATTCCTTATGAAGTGAATAGCAAAAATTTTCAGTGTATTGGCATAAAGGAGTGGCGGTTACACAATAAACTCCTTTCGCTTTTTCAAGCCCAATATTCAACATTTCACATAAAGATTTCTCATTGACCTGAACCTGAATATGACGAAGATACATTCTATCTGAATATTGTTCTGCAAGTTTTTCAGCAACTTCACCGCTAGAGTCAGCATCCAGTAAAATTAATTCAGTAAACAAAATTTGATCAAGCAATGAGTCCAAACACAAGCGCACATCATCAGACCAATTACAGACCGGAAGTAATATGCTTATATCAGGCTCACCGCGTACAACTGGAATAGATAACCCGTGTTGCTTGTACAAATCGGTAGGAGTTTGCCAACCGTTAACGACAAAATCTTCATAATATTGGTGAAGTTCCTTCTCAACCTCAAACCCCTTGCCAAGATGATCAACGTTTAAATCACCATCTTCACTATTGAAAAGCATAAATGGCTTTTGACTGTTAATAAAATACGTCCAATTACTTTTCCTGAGACAAGTGTAATCTGCAATGCTCTTTTTCTCCAACGTCACATTACGTTCGGCAATACCAATCAAATCAAGTTCTGGCCCGCCATGCAATACAGAAGTAAGGCATACCCCCTGAGCATGCATTTCTTCCCCAAGAGCCATATCAAGCAAAGTCGGGGCTATATCTATGCTACGGATTAAATTATGCCGCTTACATGGCACCAAACCTTCTGCAATAAAAGAAGCAAAAACTTGAGTTCTCGCATTTGAAAAATCCCATGGTTTTTTTTTGTCATATTCAATATAGTCCCGATCAAGAATACAGCCATGATCGGAAGAAATAACTACAATATCATCAAAACCGGGATTAAGTTTATCCCACAGTTTCTGAAAATCTTTGGCTTGCTGAGCTACAATATCAAGATACTGTTCCGTTGACCAATTGTTGCGTGAATATCCGCCAAAATCATGGATGAAGTCGAGGTGGAGATAAGCAAAAAAAGGCTGATTATCTTTACGCAAGCGTTTAACGAAAGCATCACGCCGAGAATTATCATAATCCCGGTCAGGGGTATGATCTAATGTAGGATATCCTGACTCAAAAATTTCAAACCCTGATTTAGGCTGACAAGAATCAAGACTGCTGTCATCCCACCGAAGGGTTCTATACCCATGATGTTTAAAATGCTCAGTAACAGAAATAGCGTCATCATTAAGATTACGCAAAGTATCTACAGCCATGTGAGCCATCCCCGTCAATCCCGGGCGCAAAGAGGTGAAGTACGATGGAGCAGAGATTCTGGTACCTCCACCTGTAGTCATAACATCAGTAAACAAAACGCCCTGTTCAAGGATATTATCTATCTCGTTAGGCTTAGCTACTTCTGATTTACACGATGCCAGCATATCTGACCGTAACGTATCAATGACGATCCAGATTATATTTTTTTTAGTATAGCTCATAATTGGAAATAATTTATCTAATATTCGAGTAAGACATTAAATCTGTACGGAGACATGGGATAGCTTGGCAGATTCTGATCAAAAAAAGTAGTCGCCAAGTTATTGCGTTCTCCAAACTTTTCAAACCATGACTTCGGATAATAAAGATGCCTATAAGGACTGTTTTCAGCAGTTGGATAATCTTCACCAGCGTAAACAACATCCCGACGAAAAGTTTCGCAGGCGTCGCGTTTATCAAGATCGGGGACATCGAGAATGAAAATTTTTCCATGGTCGGTTAGAACTCGCAAAATTTCGTTCATTGCTCGTTCTGCATAGTCGTAATCTTCAAAATAAAAGAAAACACCATGTGAGAAGACCGCTTCAAACATATTATCAGGAAAGTTCAAGCTGGCTGCTTCACATGTCTCAGCGGAAAGTTCAGGAATAGCTTTGCGGGCTTTTTTAAGTAAAGTTTCAGAATAATCCACACCGTACAAATTTACTCCGCAATCACGCATAGTCCAGAGCATTGCGCCAGCTCCGCACCCGATTTCTAGCAAATTATTCCCATGTGAAATCTGTAAATGTTTATTAATATCAGCAGATGTATCTAACCAATCTACCACTGTCATAGCACCGGTGTTGGTATCAAACCCATCCGCCTGCATTAGTCCTTCAAGATCATATGAACTCTTTTCTCCACCCTTACGGAGCCAGACTTCTTGCCATTTATTTTTTGCATTCATTACTAATCCTAATTAGATAAATTACGTAGTTTGAATATGACTAAAAAAACGAACTGCCGCCTACTCATAAATGCGATGCAACTAAACATAATTTTGAATATTTTGTAAAAGTTCTAAGTTCTGACTATTAATATGAGTTGTTACACCTGCTAAAGTTTCTGCCAAAGCGTTGACAATCATTTTATTTTCTTCAGGCCTTTTTACGGCGATTCTTATAAATTTATTTTTGGGTAGTCCCTGCTTTTTGCCAAGATCTTTTACCAAGAACTTGTAGTCCATAAATAAACGTTCCTGAATTTCGTCAGAAGAAACACCGTCCGGCAATTCACAGCAAAAATAGTTAGCAAAAGATGGAATAATTTTTATGGAAGGAATATCGCATAAGAGTTCATACATTTCGTCTCTTGCAGCAATAACCATCGAACGAGCAGCAGCATAATCATTACGATACTTTGGCAGAATATCAATAAAATACTGAGCTAAAGAATTTATATGCCATATGGGCAAAGCAGAACGCATTTCAGCAATTCTTTTTGTATCAGCAGTAGCAACATACCCAAGTCTAATTCCAGGAACGCCTAAGTCTTTACTAAGACTCCTTAGAATAACCATGTTAGGATATTTTTTCAGTTCATCCAAAAAGGAGACGTCTCTTCCGGTGCTTATAAAATCAGCAAAAGATTCATCTAAAATGATCATATCCAAAGAGCGAAGTTCACCAAAAATATAATGCAGTTCTGAAGGCGTGAACTTCGTTCCCGCTGGATTGCTAGGATTAATAATTACCAATGCATTTGACCCGCTTGCTTTGGTTGCCTTAACAATGCTTTCTGGTGTATGGGCTAATGTCTGCGAATTGGGCTTAATGTAGTGGATCTGTTCGGGAGCAAGGTTTCGTGCATACTCGTCAAATGACGGCAACAATAAAGTCACTTTTTTAAAACTACGACGCAAATTTTCTATTAATTCTGACCCACCGTTAGCCACTGCAAGCATGGATTCATCAATCCGTACCCAATTTGCAAGACTGTGATTAATTTCCATCTGCCCGGAAGGATAATTGCCTAAAAGATCCGTCAAATTCAAGCGAAGTTCATTGTATAAATTTTGATTTGGAAAGTATGGATTATAGAGATACTCAAAATCAGTGAAATCATAACGCCAGTATCCACCAAACTTTTTACGGATTTTTTGCAACAAAGAATAATCATCACTCAAATAAGCCTCAGCCCGTTGCAGGTCGGTAAAATCATCTATTTCAAACCAGCGGTGAGGATGGCACTCTTTCGCAACCAGATCTTTGCTGCCCATAAAAACTATCACACCCAGAACCAATTCATAATACTCATTTTGCCCATTAATTTTCACATAAAGATCAATGGTAGGCTTAAAAATATTCTGGAGAAATTCATGGGTAAAAGTATATATATTAACTGTTTTATATTTATCAGTAATATTAAAATTTGCATCTTGATCTTTACCCGGAATAAGCCGGGTAATATTTTTTTTATCAGCAGAAAGTTCTACAATAGTACCATCCATGTAAGGCTGAAAACGGTCTACCAAAACAGAATTTTCAAATGGCGCTGTAAGAAGCAAATCAACAAGCCCAGCATCAAAAAAGATATCGCATTCCATCAGAACGGAATCCCTATCCCATAAGTCACGGGTTAACCATAGAGAATGGATATTATTGGTCTTATCCCAGTCATCATTACTAACATATATAATTTCTATTCCATTATAATTGTCACCGAGCTGTGCGCGAAGCTGCTTAGATTCATAACCTTCAACAATAATGAACCTTTCGACTGGATGCTTAGAAAAAATATCAAGTGCATTAATAATGAGCGGCGTACCGTTTACCTCAACCAAAGGTTTTGGAACCGTATCTGTAATGGGACTTAATCTTTGCCCCCTCCCCGCAGCGAGTATAATGACCTGCATAATATCCTCCATGTTAATCAAATGACACTCTGCGAACACTATGCAAAATATATTCCAAAAATAAATACCATCGTTCTGAATTAGGCTATCTGATGCCTGCTAATGCTGAACGTCTTCAGGATACGGTCAACTTCATGATGGACCAGATGATTCTTAAAGGTGAAATGGCTTCCCTTAAAAAACAGTATCTCCATATTGGAGAATAAACAGCCTGACAAGAAAACAGGTCTCCGCTAACCACACAAAAGGGTTAACTCAAAAACTGAGTTAACCCTTTTCACATACGATGCTCAAAAGAAAATATTCGCCTATCGTTTATTTTGGGTAAGAATTCGCATGCTTTTAAATTTTGAGCCTGTAAAAAGAATATAGAACATGATTGATAGTAAAATGAGTGTCCCTCCCACTTGAGGGATTAACTCATTTTGCTATTGGCTTTCTTGAAGTGCATATGTCAAAGACACATTTGGCAGGTATACGATTACTAATATCTGAGGGACCTGAAGCACCTGAAATGACAAGAGCATTTTTTGCCGTAGGGTCCACTAGAACAAAATCTGCTTTGCTGGATTTTTTTAAGACGAGATTATCCGCTGATGATCCAGAATATGCGATCAAAATGTTCATAAGTACATTGCTGTCCATGCGCATGGAGATACTAGTAGGGTTGCGGATTAATCCCACACATGAAGAAATCAATGAACATGCAAAGCGAACTGCTGATATCTGTATAGAACATTTTAGTAAATAAGCTAATCCCCTGTTCACGTTATATGAATCAAAATTATATAAAATTAATAGTGTGACCAAATAAATGAACTACAATACAAATACGAATAAGTTTTATGCAGTAATATGTTGCATAGTAAAAGATGAAGGCTATGATCTTATACATTGGGTAAACTATCATTTTGCAATTGGATTTGATAAAATTTATATTTTTGACAACAATAGTAAGATTAGCATTAAGACGACTCTTGCTGATTATATGCGGTGTGGAATTATTGAAGTTCAAGATATAACACTAAATGAATTCCCACAGCTCAGTGCATATGCAGCATTCCTTAAAAAATTTGGTGAGGATGCACGCTGGGTCGCTTTTATAGATGCTGATGAATATATCAACATAAAGAGTAAAACTGATATTTCCGAGTTTCTTGAAGAGTACGAAACATATCCTGCAGTTGGAATTAGTTGGAAGGTATTTGGATCAAACGGAAATATTAAAAGACCATCTTTAGGCCCAGATAAAGCCTATACCACATGTCTTAAAGAACACTCACTTATCAAAAGTATCATCCAGCCTGCGATGACTGAAGATGTAATATCTCCACACCATTTTATTTATAAAAATAATACATTCTGTGTAAACGAGCACTGCATTCCGATTATTGGGCCGCGGTCATACCATACTTCAGAAAAAATTCAGATAAATCACTACTATTACAAATCACAACAGGACTTTGAAAATAAAATTTCGCGTGGTTTGGCAACTCCTATGCAAAATAAGCTTTGCTATAAGCTTGAAGAATTCTATGAACAATCTCACAAACAAGGTGAATTAGAAAAAAGTATTCAGAGGTTCTCTAAAAAAACTGATTTCTATTCCAAAATGGGAGCGAAGTTTATTTCGGATGAAATTTTAGACAAAATTAGTGTCAACGTGCAAGAATTGCTGAAAGAAATCGCAACAAATTTAATACAAAAAAAGAATCAAAAATAATTAAAAAAATCAAACGAGCATTAAAATATGATCCTAACCCGTTACTTTATATAGCTCTTGCAAAGATATATGCCTTGCAAGGAGACTATAGCTTAACTTTTAATGCTTTTGCAGAGGCTCTTTCAGTCACGAGGGATAACCAATCAAGAGAACATATTTTCAGAGAACTTTCTTCCTTCTATGAGAGAATAGGACTATCCAAGCAAAGTGAACATATCCTGCGCGAGTTGGAAGCGAATAACAAGTAATCCCAAGCTCGGTAATATAAAAATAAAAGCCCAATATAGACTGGAACCTTTGCCGTAAAATGAAACCAACAACCTATCGTTACAAATCAAAATTCATACCCTTTTCCAACTTGCCTGTTTCCATAAACGCTCTTACACTTCTTCCGAAATAAACCTCAAAACTCTAACCTCCAATTCCTGATCAACTATGCTCACCACTTTGCAAAAATATACAGGCTGGCTCATCCTAGCCACCTTGATACTTTTTATTGCCAGCGGACTCATCCAGCCACTAGTTACCGCAGTTGCCATAATGGCCTGGCTGGTAGTCATTATAGAGTGGAACAGACTCCCCGCAACATCCCGTAAACAAGCTTGTTTCCTTATTTCAGCAGGCATCATTGCGCTGTTATTTTCAGCTCAAAATGGAATATTTCTGGGTTGGCAAAAGATAATGACCCAGAATCTGCAATTACTGCCGATGTTTATAGCTGTATCCTTTTTGGCATTAACCAATCCCTCCGCCAAAGATGACAATCTTCCAAAAGGAAAACGGGCCATGGCAATCACCGCATTCGGATCCAATCTACTTGGCGCGGTTATCAACCTCTCTATTCTTTTTGTTTTTGGGGATAGATTGGAACGCAATAACACTCTAACTAAAGCGCAGGCTATTCTTCTCGCCAGATCTTTCTGCGCGGCTGCATGGTGGTCACCTTTTTTTATAGCCGCCGGAGTTGCCCTCACCTACGCTCCGGACATGCAGTATCACCGTATACTTCTACCGGGCCTAACTCTCTGCGTTATTTCAATTTGCTATTCGATTGTTGAGGTTGGGTTTATTCGCAAAAGCGAATTTACAGGTTATCCGGTGCGGATAGAAAGTATGACAGTACCTCTACTACTGGCGGTAACTGTTATCGCCGGCCATTATTTATTCCCCGAACTAGGCATGATTATGCTGATCTGTATAGTTGCGCCTCCGGCTGCAATTCTACTGATGCGCGGTAGACCACGATTGCCATATCTCCAAGAGTTTATCACGTATCGAATAAACTCCACGGTCAGCCAGTTCGTGCTCTTTCTCACAGCCGGAGTTTTCTCTGTCGGTATAACATCGATTATTCAGGTTTACCCAGAACTGTTTAATTTCACAGGGAATTCATTCAGCCACGGCATGTTTGCGATGATATCAGCACTGCTAATCATTCTAGGACTTATTGGCGTACACCCACTGGTAGGTATATCCATTGTTAGCCCTTTACTATTGCCACTGCATCCAGATAATTCAAGACTCGCATTTTTATTTCTAACAAGCTGGGCCATCTCAACAGGAAGTAGTCCGTTATCCGGAGTAGGCTTAGTCTTAACCAGTCGGTACCATATATCCCCACGGTCGATACTCACGAGCAACTTTCACTATGTAGTAGCCATGTGGCTTGTATCCAACTTGGTCAACATACTTTACTTTGGTTAAACGACATCACCAGACCGGACGTTCTTTATCCACAAAAAAAGGGAAGCTGTATAAACAGCCTCCCTTTATAAAAATCAATAATCCTTCTTACTACTTAGCAGCCTTAGCCTCACGCCGTTTTGCATGCAGAATAGGCTCGGTATATCCGCTAGGCTGTTTGCAGCCTTTGAAAATAAGGTCGCAAGCAGCCTCAAAAGCAATGCTTTTTTCATAGTCAGGAGCCATATTATAGTAATGCGGATCGCCAGCATTCTGACGGTCAACCACAACGGCCATCTGCTGCAAAGCCTGCATAACCTGCGCTTCGGTGCAGAGTCCATGGTGCAGCCAGTTAGCCAGATACTGACTTGAAATACGCAGTGTTGCTCGATCTTCCATGAGTCCTACATCATTAATATCCGGTACCTTTGAACAACCGATGCCCTGCTCTACCCAGCGAACCACATAGCCCAAAATACCCTGACAATTATTTTCTATCTCACGCTGAACAACTTCGGAAGTTAATGTTCCTTCCAAAAGAGGGATCGCCAGCAGATCGTCGAGGGTTGCTCTGGATGATCCTGAAAGCTTGGCCTGTTGCTTAAAAACATCCACGGTATGATAATGCATGGCGTGCAACACCGCAGCAGTTGGCGAAGGAACCCATGCGCAATTAGCTCCGGCAAGCGGATGACCTTGTTTAGTTTTCACCATTTCGCGCATGCGATCCGGCATAGCCCACATACCTTTACCAATTTGTGCTTGACCGGAAAAACCACAGGCAAGCCCCACATCAACGTTCCAGTCTTCATACTTGCTCATCCAGCGTGCATTTTTCATATCCGCTTTACAAACCATAGGACCGGCTTCCATACTGGTATGAATTTCATCCCCTGTGCGATCAAGGAATCCAGTATTGATAAAAATAATTCGATCTTTTGCAGCACGGATACATTCTTTAAGGTTGACTGTAGTACGCCGCTCTTCATCCATAACTCCGATCTTCATAGTTCCGGCAGCCATACCCAGAGCTGTCTCTACTCTTGCAAACAGCTCACAAGTAAAAGCGACTTCTTCCGGTCCATGCTGCTTAGGCTTAACTATATAAACACTTCCGGTTTTACTGTTTTGAAAACGACCCAGCTTTTTTATATCGTGCAGAGCAATAAGCCCGGTCATCATAGCATCAAGTATACCTTCAGGAATTTCTGTTCCGTCGGCAAGCATCACAGCATCGGTTGTCATGAGTAACCCGACATTACGAATCAGCAACATAGACCTACCGGACAATGAAAATGTCGTACCATCCAGTCCGGTGTATTCACGGTCCGCAGCCATACGGCGCGCAACCTCTTTACCACCTTTCTTAAAAGTTGTTTCAAGATCACCGCGAATAAGTCCCAGCCAGTTACTGTACGCCAAGGCTTTATCTTCACCATCTACCGCTGCAACAGAATCCTCGCAATCCTGAATGGTAGTGACTGCGGCTTCCATCACAACATCTTTTACTCCGGCAGGATGATCACGCCCGATAATATTTTCTGCATCAATATGGATTTCAATGTGCAAGCCGTTATTACGGAAAAGAAGTAAAGAACCATTCTGCGCGTATCCTACAAACTGGGCAGAATCAGCAAGCGCGGATTCAGATCCATCTTTCAGCACCGCACTAAACTCAACCTTTTCTTTCGAAGAAATTTTGTATTCCACAACATCAACATGTTTTCCGGCTGAAAACGGAATTGCGCTATCCAAAAATGCGGATGCATATTCCATAACCTTACGTCCGCGAACGGTATTGTAACTCTTACCTTTTTCTGCGCCGCCATCTTCAGGAATCACATCTGTTCCATAAAGAGCATCATACAGACTGCCCCAGCGGGAATTAACAGCGTTCAAGGCGTAGCGGGCATTGGTAATCGGCACCACAAGTTGCGGTCCAGCTACGGTTGCCAGTTCAGGGTCTACTCCTTCTGTTTCTATAGAGAAAGGCTCACCTTCAGGTAGTATATATCCTATATCATAAAGAAATTTTTTGTATTCAGCAGCATCATGAGCTTGCCCCGTGCGTGATAAATGCCACTCATCAATACGGGTTTGAAGCTCTTTACGTTTTTCCAGCAGCTCTCTGTTCCGAGGCATCAAATCAGTCAAAATTGATTGCAACTTTTCCCAAAAAACAGTGCATGAAGAGATTCCTGTCCCCAGTATAATCTTATTTTCAACAAGATCATACAAAGGTCTGGCAACCATGAGCCCGCCAACTGTAATGTGTTCCACAATCCTTCCCTCACTATTTTCTAATTATTCACACATCAAAACATTTTTCATTGGTCAGACCAATTAAACATTTGAATATTTCTCTGTCAATGCGAATAGATGGGATTAAATATAAGCAGAGAACTTATCATGCAGGTCCAGTTCGCCATGTTTATATGAGTATTCTATCTATACTTTAGCATAGATTATTGCCCAAGAAAGACCTAGCAGAATATCAATTTTGAGCAGCGCTATCAGCAGAATCCTCACTCACAAAAAATATATTTAAAGATATAGATTACTTTGACTATTGCTCAAGATGTACATTAGTATCAAAACGAAGTTATTTTGCTTCCCCCCTCTTGGATTCAGAGCAGAATATGCAATATATTAGGAGATTATTGATGGCCTTTGCTATGGAAAGATTGCGATTTGCCAACTGGCCTCAACATGCACGCTGGCTGATATTGAGTATTGCTGTAGGAGTTGTTGCCGGTGTTGGGGCAGTATTTTTTGACCGTCTTCTGGACAATGCTCTCGAATTTTTTGTCAGGTTGCCAATCTGTTTCTTTGAGCCGAATGTAGGCAACCCGCTCGATATCAACGTTGCAACAACAGGATTTTCGCTCTGGATTATTCCCATTGCAACACTGGGCGGTCTTTTATCAGGATTGCTTGTTTTCAATATAGCACCTGAAACTGAAGGTCACGGCACAGATGCCATGATCGAATCTTTCCACCTACAAGGCGGATTTACCAGAAAACGCGCTCCTTTTATAAAAATCATAGCTTCTGCCCTGACCATCGGCAGTGGTGGGTCGGCAGGCAAAGAAGGACCGATTGCACAAATAGGTTCAGGATTCGGCTCCCTACTGGCAACCTGGCTTAACCTAAAACCACGAGAAAGACGTGTACTGTTACTTGCTGGTGCTGCGGGTGGTATAGGAGCAATTTTTCAGGCCCCTCTTGGAGCAGCATTGTTTGTACCCGGTGTCCTCTATAGGGAAACGGAGTATGAATATGAAGCGATTCTGCCCTGCATCATATCTTCAATCATGGCTCATGCAGTTTTTTCAGAAATATATGGTAGACATGCCCTTTTTCACCCGGGAAACGTTGCATTCGATATGCCGGTGGAACTTATTCCTTATGCCATTTTCGGAATTGTCTGTGCCTTTGTGGGGTTCATTTATATCAAATTCTTTTATGGAATGCGGGATTATTTTTTTGAAAAGCTGCCAATGCCACAAATGTTCCGCCCTGCTATTGGCGGATTCATGCTTGGCTGCATTGCGTATTTCTACCCACAGATTATTGATGGAGGCTATGTATGGATTCAATTGGCTCTTGACGGCCAAATGATCTGGACCACAATGCTGGTACTGGTTTTCGTAAAAATAATTGCAACTTCATGTACTATCAGTTCCGGCGGGAGTGGCGGTGTTTTCGGACCATCGGTTTTCATTGGAGCCATGCTCGGAGGTGCTTTTGGCGGCATAGGACACATGATTGCTCCGAATTGGATCGTTAACCCCAATTCATTTATTCTAGTAGGTATGGGAGGTTTTTTTGCAGGAGTTGCAAAAGTACCGATCGCTTCAATTATTATGGCTTGTGAAATGAGCTCCAGTTACACTTTGCTGGTGCCGCTAATGCTGGTTTCAACCATATCCTATTTAATTCTCGGTAAAATGAGTTTGTATGAAAAACAATTCAGCAGTCGACTGGACTCTCCTGCCCATATAAATGAATTTGCCAGAGGCGTTCTTTCGGCGCTGCATGTTCGTGATGCCCTGACCACCAAACATGTTAGTACATTGGAAGAAAACTTGCCGATTGGCACTGTGGTGAAAATTGTGACCAATTCACCAGAACCATATTATCCAGTTGTCAACACCGATGGAGAACTTACGGGGATTTTGACAATAAATGACATAAGAGAACTAATGTTTGAAGAAGGTCAATCCAACGCCCTTGTTGCAAAAGATGTTGCCAGCACAAATGTCATTACGGTGATAGAAGAAGATACCTTGCAAACTGCATTGGAAAAAATGATTGCTTTAAATGTTAATGAACTACCTGTTGTCTCCAGCGACAACCCTAAAAAGATTATGAGCATGCTTTCAAAGCAAGACCTTATAACCAGCTACTACAATCGGGAAGATTAAAAGCATAGTCCTGTTCAATAATTTAGGACATTCATCTCAACATTAGTAACAGTTATATCGGCTTTCAATGCGTGGAGTATATACAAATTGACCAACGTTACCAATCTGCACAAAAAAGAGGCTCATGTTCCGCAAAATGTCTGCCTCACGACTTCCTCCGGTTTAGGAGGTGCCATATATATATCACTGCCTGACTGCACGGTATATGGAGTCTTCAGTATATTTATGAGTTGATGTGTCAGGGAAAAATCATTCTGATCTTCGGCAGCCCTAATGGCCCTTTCAATTTGGTGATTTCTGGGAATATAAGCCGGATTGGTCGCACGCATTCTCTCCTGAACCACCGCAAGGCTATCTCCTTGTTCGGCGATGAGTTCGAACCATTTAGCCTTCCATGATTCAATAGAGGATGCCTTCCCGAAAAGCGCTATAAAACGATTCATATCCTCTGAAAGTTCTAGGAAGGCGATGGTAAAGTCAACGTGATTTTGCTGCATGAGTTGCATCAAACTACGGACGAGTTGAAAACCGAGCTCGTCTGCGCTATTCAGCCCGATCTTGCGGCACATTCTGACCATATAGTGTTTCTTGAACGCAGGCATAAATGTTTCAAGCACCTCTTCCCCAATAGCACGTGCCGTCTCAACATCGTCATCAAACAATCCAAGCAGGCTCCCGCCAAGAACAGCCATATTCCATTGGCCTATGTTCGGCTGATTGCTATAGGCATACCGCCCGGCATGATCAATAGAACTGAAAACCTTATTCGGGATATAGGTGTCCATGAAAGCACACGGTCCATAATCAATGGTTTCTCCGCAGATGGACGTATTATCCGTATTCATAACGCCGTGGATGAATCCCACTTCCATCCAGCGAGCAATAAGTTGGGCTGTGGCTTCACAAACTCGACGAAAAAAATCGATATATGGATTTGCCGCACTTTTTGCTTCGGAATAGTGGCGATCGATAACGTAATCGGCCAACTGCCTGACCGCTTCCGCATCATTTCTAGCAGCGAAATATTCAAAAGAGCCAACACGGACTAATCCGGATGACACACGTGTAAAGATGCCACCCGGAACCGGCCTCTCCCGAAAGACGAGTTCTCCAGTTGTCACCATACCCAAAGCTCGAGATGTACTAATACCCAAAGCGTGCATAGCTTCGCTAACAATATACTCCCGGAGAACCGGTCCTAAAGCAGATCGACCATCACCATTACGTGAGAATCGAGTCTGCCCTGCCCCCTTCAATTGGATGTCGAACCGCTTGCCGGTATTGCTAATCACTTCACCCAGCAGAATTGCCCGGCCATCACCAAGCTGCGGAACAAACCCTCCGAACTGATGTCCGGCATACGCCATTGCCACAGGCTCCATCCCTTCCATGATGGTATTGCCTGAAAAAAGCGCAGCCATCGCACTGTCGTCTTCTGGCAAATCCAATGCAAGCTCTGTAGCTAGAGAATTATTTACGCGAATTAACTTCGGATTTTCCACTGCCACGGGATTGATCCGCTGGTAAAATTTTTCGGGCAAATGCGCGTAGCTATTAATAAAATCCATGAGGACTCCGGTTAGTATTCAATCTACATACACAAGAGTATTAAGTTACACATCCAGATATTATCAAGGCGCCCAATAAAAAGCAGAGAATCATTAGTTTTGTATTCATTTTATTCCCTTTTTTAAGAATGAGTACAATAATATAATTACAATTTACATTTAATAGCAATAAAAATTCAGCATTATAGTCTCAGTAGCACTCAACAAAAACATTACCATTTATATAAGGTAAAATAGCTGAAACCGTTACTTTGAAGTCAATGTTGTAATCGTCCCTCTGGTTAACGTAAAAGAACAATATATCTCAAAGCGCATACTCAAAATAGGGGTTGGTTAACATATGTTAACCAACCCCTATTTATTACTCTCATTTATGATTTTTGTGTGTAATGCCTTTGAACTATTCGAGATGGATGTCCGCCTATTATTTCCGTATCGTGGTGGTTTCGTTAGTCGTTGTCCACCATTTCGTCGATCAGGGCCTGTAGCTCCTGAGCCAATGTTGTCAGTTCGGCCACGGACTTGGCAGATTCGTTCATTCCCGCCGATGTTTCTTGGGTGATGCGGTTGATGTCATCCACAGCTTGGTTAATCTCATCGCTGGCTACGGATTGCTCTTCCGCGGCGGTGGCAATGGAGCGAACCTGATCCGAGGTGTCATTAACAAGTCCGACGATGCGATCAAGAGCCTCACCGGACTTGTGGGCCAGATCAGTGGCTGCCTCGGTGGCCTTAGCCGAACGGTCCACGCTCTCGATATTGTTGTGTGCGCCAGTCTGGATGGCCACGATGGTAGCGGATACATCCTTGGTTGCGTTCATAGTTTTTTCTGCCAGCTTGCGGACCTCATCAGCTACAACTGCGAATCCGCGTCCGGCGTCGCCCGCTCTGGCCGCTTCAATGGCTGCGTTCAGAGCCAGAAGATTGGTCTGGTCGGCGATATCGTTTATGACTTCAAGAATGCGGTTGATGTCATCAGCTTTCTGTCCCAAGGCAGTCATTTCCACTTTGAGCAGCTTGGCTTGTTCATAGACCAACTGGATAGATTCAACGGATTGTTCGACCACCTGAGATCCTTCGCCAGCGTATTCACGGGCGGTGTCTGCCGATTCAGCCGCCGAACCGGAATTACGTGCGACTTCCAGGACCGTGGCGTTCATCTCTTCCATGGCCGTGACTGTTTCGGTGGTGCGCTGATTCTGAATGTCTGCACCGCGATTAACGAGCTCGATCTGTGCCGACAACTCTTCGGCGGCGGAAGACACCTGTTGGCCGATACCCTGCGCTTTCTGGGCAATACGCGTAATCTTCTGCAACAGGGATGAAACCTTGGCTTCCTGAGTCTTGGTTGTTTCTAGAGCTTCTTCAGCGCGCAAGGTCTGGGCCTCAGCTTCCTTGCTCTTAAAGCTAGCTTCCTCCATCTTTTCCTTAAGACGGCCCACCATAGTTTCAATAGCATGTTTGACGCTGCCCAGTTCTGCACTGAACGAGCCATTAGGTTTGGCGTTCAGGTCGCCATCTGCAACATTGGATGCAAAAGTTTCAATGTTCAAAAGAGGGCCAATGATACTCTTTTTGAGCAGTATCCAGACCACGATGGTGATCAGCGCTAAAATAGCTGCGGTAATTCCTGCCAGTTGCAAACCTGCCGTTGCGATTTTGGCATTGGCCTTGTCCATGGAAAAAACGAGCTCAAAAGCTCCGTGAATCTCACCAGCTTTCCATCCTTCCTTGATTCCACCTACAGCGTCGTGCTGGCCCTTGGGGTCGCCATGGCAGTAAAGGCATTCCTCTGATAGGCGGATAGGCCTGAAATAGCGAACCTGTCCGGTTTCACGGATAACTAGTTCTTCTAGGTTCTTTTCCTTAAGTTCAGCTAAAATTTTGGATTCGAAAGGCGTAGGTTTGTTGAGCGGGTTGCGGGGCGATTCCTTGGGAACGCGGAATTGATAGCCTAGCTTCTTCGCATTTGCCTTTGCAGTAGAAATGGCGGTGATAACCGGCACGGCCTCGAGAATATTTTTCTTAGAAATTTGGTCAAAGGGCTTTATGATACCGAGTTTGAGTTTTTTAGCCATCTCGTCACGCGTTGCTTCAGCCTGCAGGGTAATAGCTCTAGATTGAGCTACAATGGCCTGAACGGCTTGTTTTCTTATAGACTGAGATTGCATAAAATCCATGACTAGGGCGACAACCAAAGGCCCGGCCACAGATATAATTAAAACTTTCCATTTGATGCTAAGATCTCTGAACATACCTATCCTCCAAATTCCATTATATAGCTGCAGGGTAATTATTACCCCCCATAACAAGTTTTATTTATTTTAAGGTAAAGTAAAAGTGTTTTCAATCGTAATTGAGCATTGAGGTTACCATAGAAGATTCTCCAGAAAATCATATGAGCAGGCTTTACATATTTAATCATGTGTTCAGACAAGTTTACTATCTGTATCATTGCTGTTAAATATGACTCAATATCAGAGTAGTACCCCCCCTTTCGTTGCCTGTCAGTAGTTAAAATATATACTAAATTAATACGTTATATTTTATGCTATGCAAAATCTCTACTTGAAAAGGACTAGCCAATGTTATTTACGTTAAAAAACAAAGTATACATCTCAATAACAGCCATATTTATTTTTGCATATTTATCAATCATCACAGCGCCAACACAAGAACTCCTAATATCCATAGCAATCAGATTAACATCTTGTATCTTAGCTATTTATATTTCTATTAAATATGGCGAATGGAAAATTATTTTTCTTGCAGGAATGTTTTTTCTAATGACTTTGAGACAAATACTTACTTTTTTAATATGGAACAATTTTATTGAACAAACTTCAAATACAAAAATACTAAGTGAACTACCGGGATTTATAGTAACGTTACTATCCCTAGTTTCAATAATTTATATAGGAAAAATCTTATCTGAAAATAAAAATTTAATTGAAAAACAGCAACAAAATATAAACACATTACAAGACCTATTACCTATATGCTCTAGTTGCAAAAAAATCAGGGACGACGAAGGCTACTGGAGAGAGCTTGAAACCTACATAGAAGCTCGAACAAATTCTCAATTTAGTCATGGTCTCTGTGAAAACTGTGCAGATGAACTATACGGAGATCAGGAATGGTATAAAAAAAGGAAAAAAGGCCCAAGCTCATGAAGTCGACCTTCAATGCTCTGCCCTTCTCCTTCTAAACCGCTGGGGGGTGATGTCTTTTGCGTGTAGATTTAATGATACGCAGACTGGAACTTTAAAACCTGATTCCTTCGCTTGCGCTGTAACATCAATCAGATTGCCATCTTAGGTATCTTGTTTCCGTGTATATGCGTAGATAAGATTAAACAGTGGATAGCTATTATTGACCATCAAAATATTTTTCAATTTAGTATGTTTTGAAATTTAAAGGTTATCCTGTGGTGCTGGAGTTGGTCACGCCAAACTTATTTTTTTATATTTGGTGTAATGTGATTTTTTAAGATGATTCTGGGGATCGTTGGATTCTTTGATACTAAGACCTAACAATAATACTCTTTACATAAATTCAGCTTAGCGCATGATCTTTTTAAATTTCATGTTTTATTTCTTTTGCTTTACAACAACGACAGAGATGCAAAAAATTGGGTGGGGAAAACATTTACGAAAGACTGCGCACAAATGATCCATATTCTTCTACAAAAAACATTAAAAAAAATGTATCCCTAGATTAGCAACTAAGCGAAACTTACAGGCAAAACACTTTGAACGGCTCGCAAAACACCGAGTGAAAAATAGATCAGTATCGTCAGGATACTAATTATCACAATTAATCTCAAACAAACAAGGTTGGCATTCCCGTTTGGCAACACCCCAAAATAACCCCATAAAAAGTCTACTCTAACCTATCTGTTTATGAATAGACTTGATATTAATTTGAGATAGGAACTAGGGACGATGATAAAACAATTCTTTTTTATAACAGGACTTCCGAAGACGGGATCTACGTGGATTAAGAATATGCTTAATGACGTTAATGGCATTTGCTGTATCGGAGAGGGCCTTTTCTTTGCGTCTGGTTTAAAAAACACACCATCACTTTATGATTCAATCTATAAATCAATTTATCAATGGGGTGATTATATATGCGATCGAAAGCAAAATTGGCTTGATGATCTGGTCGAAATAAAAACAATTGAAAAACGTAATTTTGTTTCTGAAGACAATAAAACCAGCGTTACCCAGAAAATAGCAGATCAAGCAACCCGTGAAATTGTGCTTAACTGTTTTTTACGACAGAAAGCAGGCACTACGGCTATTGGAGACAAGACGACAGCTCTTTCTACTGAAGTTTTTCCGCGCATTCAGAGAGTTTTTCCTGAAGCAAAAATTATTTTTTTACATCGTAATTTATACGATTTCCTAGCTTCTTATATAATGCATTTCTATAGGTCGACTAAGACAAACAGAGCTGATGCAGAAATGTGCAGATTTACAATAAACGATTTTTTAATGATCGATTCTTACCAGACAAATGAGACAAGTGATATTATCACAGCTAAAACTCTTAAAAAATTAATTCACGATTGGAAGTGCATGAAAATAGAATTTGAAAAATACAAATCAAATAATCATAGAGTATTAGCTCTTCAATATGAAGATATTAAATCTGATCCTGTTAAATATTTTTCAAAAATTGTTCAATTTATAGATCCTCATTCTGACGTTGATAAATGCCAAGGTATTATTAAAAACTGGTCCTTTGATTCAAAGAACATGTCAACCGGACCTTTAAAAACACATGTAAATTCTCGTATTACAGGATATGGCAAGGCGATGTTCAGTGAAAATTTGCAAAACATTATAGAAGAAGAATTGAGCAGATTGAGTTCTAAAATCTAGAAGCTATGCAGGCTTATTTTAAAGTTCAATTCAGCTTCTATGACCTCGTACTTAGGTGCGGGGTCTTTTTATTGAAAACTATCCTCAGCTTAATATTTGCAATAATATTCCGTTAGACCTTTATTCACTCCCAAGTATCTAGTATGAGTTTTAGATCAATCGTAAGAGTGATTTTATTATCCCTCGCCTGCTAGGTCACATCAATCAGATTTCAATCTTCGATAGTTTGTTTCCGTGTATATGCGTAGATAAGATTAAACAGTGGATCGTTATTTTTAACCATCAGAATCTCCTTCTAATTTAATATGTTGTTAAATTTGGAGGTTATGTGGTGGTCACAGAGTGGGCTTGATTATTCTTTTATTTTTTGGATGATTCTGTGGATCAGGTGGAAATGTGGTCTTTGTAGAGTTGTATGGTGAAGCGTGTGAATCTATCTAACTCTAATATCGCTAAAGATTTGCAAGTTTTTACAAGTTTCTTCATAGCCTGACTACTATACTCTGCATACTGGCAATCCATTTCCGCATATGCTTTTTTGATTATAGAAATCTTATCGGGAGTAATTCTATGCTTTGTATAGTAGCAAGTAACAGACTCTCTTAACTCCAGAGAGTACACAAGAAAGCTACTCAAATTGATCACCTCGATACAAATCGATTCGTTTGGGTAGATCCTTATTAGGTACCTCCTCCCGAGTCATTACTCCCTCTGAAATAGAACGAAATAGTTTTGAAATGACTTTCAGTTTTACTCTATTATTCCGCCAAACAGTATAAGGATTAAATAGACCAAAGACTGTCCGTCATCTATAGGATACTTCAATGGTGAGGCAATAATAAACAATGTAGCAACTTTAAAATGCTGCCACATTGTCATTTAGTTACATTTCTTTCTTAAAACAATATGAAATAAAGAAACCAACAATTCTGCGTCGAACAACTGTCAGACCGAATTTATCTGCAAAAGCCTCGAACCAATCAGGGTGATATCGTAATGTATCATGAGGATAACGGTGATAAGTAAACCTTGGCATGCATGTTGATACCAACAAAATCCCTTCTGGATTCAAACTATTTACAAGAGCTTCTAAGTGCTGCATTGGTGACAATATATGCTCAATCATTGACTGGCTGACAATTACATCCGCAACGGGGAGATTCGTCGGCGCATGATCATTGAAATCCCACTCAATATCGCATCCGATAATACCCGTAGACCAATATTCACTGGCATTAAAATAAGGAGCTACGACATCGGCATTATCCGTACTTTCACCCGCAAATAAAATTTTAGGTTTTTTAACTGGTGAACATTCCTTAGCCCATGCGATCAAATCGCCAGCATAATATCCAGTTTCGTTATCCAATCCCTCAACGCTATACGAAGAATAGTCCTTTACATCAAAAACCCCGTAATATTTAACCCACACTTCTACTTGTTTTTTTAAACCTCTTGCGTCAATCAATGCGCGAAGAAAACTTCTTGGTCTTTTCAAAAATTGCCTAAAATCAGTTCGAAGCTCATCTTCATTTTTCGATAATTTAATAACACCTTTTCCTATTTCCATTTTTTTTGTTTTAGGAGATGATAATTTATCTTTAAACTCTGTATCACCTATCCGGCTCCATTCTTCAGACATGTATCTGACTAATGATTCTTCTGTGAGATCTCCATATTCAATGATGGAAACCATACTACGCTTGGAAACAGGCCCCTTAACACTCTCATTCTCGATAAAATAATATTCCATGTTATCCCTAAATTGTTATATTTATGATTTTTTAAGAATACAACTTTCATACCCAAAATGCAAATTATTACCGCAATCATAATCATAATCAAGCTCAAGTAATCAGGTTGGCATCCCCAGTTGGCACCACCCCGTAAAACGCAGAAAAGGGTCAACTCAAAACATGAGTTAACCCTTCAATATAATTTAAGATGATGACCACGACAAGAATCGAACTTGTGACACCAAGATTAGGAATCCGATATCTTATATTTAACTACTTGAAATAATTATATTTATTTTTCGAAAAAAGTAACAATATCAACCTTCATTTCTAAGTTGGTTGGCATTTGGTTGACATGAATGTACTTTTTTAAATTGTTGATACCAATATTTAAAATTTGACCGTTTTTCATACTGCGGATATTTACTTTACAGTGTATTGTATAAACACAAATTAAATTAATCAACTACTTAGCAAACAACCAGCAAGATATGTCTAATAAACAGATGTCATCATTGCAGGTCCCAACGGAGCAGATAAAACAACCTTTGTTTACCAATTCCTGCCAAGCCTGTTCGAGACGCCACTCTTCGTGAATGCGGATAAGATCGCCAGCGGACTAGCACCCTTCTCTCCCGAATCTGAAGCAATACAAGCCGGAAAGCTGATGCTGAAACAGATCGACAAGTACGTTGCAGAAGGATTCAGTTTCTCACTGGAAACAACTCTATCAGGTAAAGGATACATCAAGAAAATACCTAAATGGCAAAGCCAAGGATATAAAGTAACTCTGGTGTTCCTATCTCTGGACAATGAACAAGCCGCTATAGACCGTGTAGCCTATAGGGTGTCTCAGGGCGGACACAACATTCCTGAAGATGCCATCAGAAGACGTTTCCATAATGGACTGAACAATTTTCCAGTATACAAAGAACTTGTTGATGAATGGTTTTTCTTTAAGAATAAGGGCAAGAGTCCTCAGTTGATCGACTCAGGAGGTAAATAATGGATAAAAACCATGATGAGTTCAAAGACCTTATTGAAAAGGCACTTAAACGTTCAGCTCTCAAAGCACGTGAAATTGCGTTACTGACCAATACCCCCATCGTCATTGAAGAAGACGGTGAAGTTAAACATATCAAAATTACTGAGCAGGACGTTCAGGAATATCGTGAATCTATCAAGAATGCTCTATAACCTACATTTATAGATACATATTCCATCTATTATGGCCCTGAACTTCGGTTCGGGGCCTTTTCTTTTTCAACACATCAAATTCTTCGGTCAACCGAACTTCACCGTCACAGGAGAAATCAAATGAAAATCATAAAATCAATAATTCTAATAGCATTAGTCTTGAGTATTGTTCTTCTGGCTAACACAGCAGGAGCAACAACCATCGATGAAGTAGTATCTTTCACCACAAGAGAACAGTTTCTGGAACTGACACTGGCAACAGTAGCTGAATCCCAAACTGTGCCAGTATTCCTCAATGATAACGAAATCAAAATCAGTACAGGAAAAGGATTCCAGAAGATCACATACTCCCCTGCAAACAGAACAATTGCAATAACCTATGTGCCTGAAATTGTACAACCGGAACGACTTGGTGTTCTGTAAACTGTTGGAGTATATCCGCCCTACTGCCTCGTCTCAGTTTCATACAAATCAGCTTTCTATCCCAATAAAATGACATCTTTCTTCAAAAATGGGCATTGTCAAGTCACTCAAGGTCCGTTCTTCTCGGTAGTTTATAAATATAGAGGGAGGAGTTGTTTTGGACCATAAGGGTTCATAACACAGCCCCATAATTATAAACTATGGAGGAAAGATGAAATCTTTCAACCACTACAAGATGGCACTTAGACCCCGCAATGAACCTACAACCGGCCTCGCACTATACGGAGAAACAGAACCAGCGGAGATGCAAATCGAAAACCTCTGGAAGATCGTAGATCACAGGACGGGTGAAGAACTTGCTGATCCCAGACCTGATTTTTCTGAATTCTCAACTAGCGATCGTATGTACCCTTCAATGATGAAGCCTGAGATCAAGCGCAGATGGGACCAAAAGAACTATGAATGGGAAGAAACCAAAACCATGCATACCAAGTTGAAGCGCATGGTCCATGCCAAGTTCATGCAAGAGAATCCCAACCTGCCTGTGGTGCAGAAGCTGAAGCAAACCATCTACGGAAACGAAATCCAGAACGAGTTCGAAAAACACCTCAGTGGTGGAGGTTCCAAACTCAAGCCCATGACATCCCAATCAAGAACACCCCAGATCGGTACAGGCAAATCAATCCGCGATGAGATGCAGCGTGACAATGTAGACATTAATGAAATCGCAGATGAAGTACTCCAGTTCCTTACCCCGAAGACTGAAAGCACATACGCAGTCCTTGCTGTAAACCGTGATGAAAATCTCAGGATCGAAGACAAGTTGCTTGTCTCAGCTGAATCAAGTCATGTCCTTGAATATCAGTATGATGAAGGAGGACGACTCCGACTGGTCAAATACAACGGCGAGAATGTTGAAATATACCGCTACAATCAGATGGGCCAGCGTGTTTTCTCCCATGTCGCAAGCAGTGACAAACAGGAATACCGCTACAACGATCTTGACCAACTGATTCGAGCAGGTGAAACCACCTATACTTACGATGAAGACGGCGACTTGTCCGAAAAGAACTCGCCTGAAGGCATTACCAGATACGAATACCTGAAAACAGGACAACTCTGCGAAGTCCATCTGCCGGATGGAACCGACATCGAATACCGTTTTAATAAACGCGGTTTCAGAACTGCCAAATACATAAACAGTCAGCTTGTCCAGAGATATCAGTGGAAGGATTCGACCACTCTCACCGCAGTTGAAGATGCAGAAGGTATCAGCAAATTTCACTACAATGAACATGGTCGCGTAATGGGGATGTCCCAAAATGGTCAGGTATTTCTCTTTGCAACCGATCAGTTGGGCAGCATCTTTACTGTTGCTGATTCGTCAGGAAACAGTGTACAGGATATTCTATACGATTCTTTCGGTAGAAGAGTATATAACAGTGCTTCCGAACATGATCTGGTTCTCGGCTTCGCTGCCGGTCTGCATGATTCCGATACTGGCCTGATCCACTTTGGCTATCGTGAATATGATCCTGTCATGGGTAGGTTCATTTCTCCTGACCCACTTTGTTATGAAGGTGGGGATGTTGACCTGTATGGTTACTGCCTCGATGATCCGATTAACTTTGTTGACCGGGATGGGTTGCATGGTAGCAGTGAACGCACTGATGATGAGAACGAGAATGAAGATAGCGACGATCCGAAAAATGAGAAATCAGAGGATTCCAAAGAATCGGGAAAAGAAGCTAAAAAAGCAGCTAAGAAGAAGGGGAAAAATTATTTAAAAAGACTTGTAGGAAGTGCCGCAAAGGGAGCCGTAAGAGGATTTTTTGTAGGCGGAGGCGCGGCTGGTCCTGCTGGAGCCGCCACAGGGACAATTGTCGGTCCTGCGATTCAGATGCTATACGATGTTTCCAGTGATGCTGTGCTTGGCAAAAACAAACCAAATGAAGAAGCTGAAAATTCAATACGTGAACAGCATGACGTCTTAAGAGAAAACAATAAATTGGGAAGAAGGTAATGTCAGCTACAATCATAATCACCATTATCATGCTAGTTGCGGGGTTATTATGCATGAAAAAAAGAGCTTGTCCTCACTGTAAAGAACAGGCAAATACTTTATCAAACAAGACAGTTGGCACTCTTTTAATTGTTTACTCTCTCCTGCTGATCTCAAGTGACTATTTTCTGTATGACGATATGGCAAAGAGTGAATTTTTATGGATAGCAATTGGTCTGTTTTACTTATTAAAGAAAGACGATGATCGTTGTCTAGCCTGCAAATTTAAATTGAACTGATATGAAATAAACATTTTTTAACACACCACAAAGACCCCGGACTTCGGTTCGGGGCCTTTTCTTTTTCAACACATCAAAATCTTCGGTCAACCGAACTTCACCGTCACAGGAGAAATCAAATGAAAATCATAAAATAAATAATTTTAGTAGCATTGACCTTGAGTATTGTTCTTCTTGCTAACACAGCAGGAGCAACAACCATCGAAGAAGTAATCCATGACACAACCAGAGAACAGTTTCTGGAGCTGACACTGAATACCGCAGCTGAATTTCAAACCATACCTGTTGTTCTCAATGACAATGAAATCGAAATCAGTATGGGAAGAGAATTCCAGAAGATCACCTACTACCCTGCAACAAGAACGATCTCAATACCAGTGATACCCCTGATCCATCAGATTACGTGGAAACATTTCTGGTCAAACTAAAGGACGAGCGCAGGCTGAAACTGTCCGCTACTTATGAATTCGATGATAACCAAATACTGAATATGGAAGTGACTGCTACCAGTCGCAAAAACCGGATACAGTCATTTCTGATGGAGAAAACTGCCGGAGCGCTAGATTCTAAAAATGGAAGGATGAAGTTGAAGTCCCAGATACGCTATATTGCCAATGAAGTAGCTTTCAGGAATCCAGTGACCGATGTTGATGTTATGGAGCTGGTGGTGCAGTAGCACACAGAAAAGACCAGTATGAAACATCCCTGAAAGTATTGGTGACTGGCACTGAAAACCGGAAGGTTGGTGTACCAACTTTTTGAAATATGTTAGATCAAGTATGAACCTCTACAAGATATTATGGCGGGATTATTAATGACACCTCTTAAAAAGAAAATACCACTACATTTCAGAAGCATCTCCTGTAGAAGTCAAGATAGCGACTTAACCGTGTGTCCACAATTACGTAGCAGGATCATGTACTAAGAGGTTTATTTTTTAGTATAGTTCGAATCGTCAAATCTTTTTCTCCTCGTAAAGCTGGTGACGTGAATGTGGAGCGTTCATGGAAATAAAGATATTGTGGAATATAGACTGGTTTTTTTGCCAACTCCACTATAGGAACCATGATTGCGTAATCTTCGCATACGGTCACCCACTCTTTACCTTTTTTAAAAGAGTCTTGAGGTATAGATTTAAACAATTTCCTAGTAAAAGTTCGTAAATGAATCCATACTTCTCCTCCGAAGTGTGAACGCGGGGCATCAAAGTGAGGGAAATAAACCTTTAAAGGTTTGTCGGGGCGATACATCGCCCCCAAAATAACATCATGTCCTTGCTGGTGCTTTTCTTCGATTAACAGGCTTGTATTTCTATCTATGAGCGCATCATCTAAGTCTAATATTGCTACTAGGGTATCGTTATTGGTACAAATTTGATTTATCGCAAAAATAGTATTTTGAATATGCCCAAGTCGTGTGGTATTACAAACAAAAGTGGCTCTTTTCAATCGTGAAAATTCCCTATACAGATTATTTTGATGCTCTATGGACGACGCATCATCGATTAGAATCACGCCAAAATTCTGTACCCTCTGCATTAAAAGGCTAGAAATACATCTATTAACTTTGTGTAATGGTGTGTTTCGTCCTCTTAAAAGGAAAACAAGCTTCTCACTCCTCACTGGATATTTCCAATCCTCTATGCTTCCTTTAACGTCCCATTGTCCATATTGCAACGAAGGAACAACCCCTTGTGATATAAGATCTCGTACTTTCGCATAAAAATTACTGTCGGCTTTACAATTGTTATTAGGGTGGACATAAAAGGTTCTGGGAGAACCACCACGAAGACATCTGAAGCCATATGTTTGTTGGTAGCGTTGGATAGACCGATACCACGACAGCTTTAAATACCCATTTTCTATATAATTCGGAAAGGGCCTATTGGCTTTCAGCCGATCCAAGTCAAACAATCCACAACGGACCTCTGGCACGTAATCTCCCGGTAAAGCATCATATGTCTTATCTTGAGAATTTGGAGAGTGGGGAATATTAAAGCCAATTCCAAAAACGTCGCTCGACTGAAGTGCGTCAATCATTTCAGAAAGATAGTCGTGACAAAAATCACGGCGCCCTACCAAAATATCTACATCACACTGTAATAAATATCGGGATTTGACTTGGTCAAATCCCCATAGTTGGGGGGTGACAGGAACCTTCTGGGAGTTATGAGTTTTTTCACAGACAAGATTGAACCATCTCTTGTTTACATCTGCAACTCTGGTACAATCTTTAGGGGCAATCAAAAAACGGTCAACAATTCCAGCCAGACAGAGTCTTTTTACTTCAGATATAAGCTTGGAGTAGTTACTTTTATCATACGCTCTAAGGTAAGGACCAGAAAAAGGATCAATTAATATTATTTTTTCATCAAAATTTGCAGGAATTTCAAGCTGTGAAACTATATGCGCGACTTGATTGTAAATAATATTTGCATCCATAGAGCACACTTTTATCATTAAGCTGACGTCTGTTTCTCTATTTTTATGTGCTACACTTGTTTTTATTTTGCATTTCTTCCATATCATTTTGATATGATTTTCAATTAATTCTTTGTAAAATTCTTCAAAACCAATTAATTTACTTAATATTTCAATTTGCCTTTCTTTTGTATAACGTCTTTTTAGCTCTCTTGAAGACAAATTCAATGCTGAAATTGCATACATTCTGGCAGCAACATCTCTAAAGTACGAAATATCCATTTCAGATATAGAAACCCCAATGTCAATGTAGACCAAACTACCATCATAAATCCTTCTAAAATTTGAACGAGATATGTTTTTGCATACAAAATTTTTATTTAAAAATTCTTTTAAAATATAAAGAGACTCTTTGATTGTTATAGTAATTACTGGAAATGACTTTTGAAATGTGTATATTGCAATCCATTTATTATTTTTTTTTACAAAATTAACATCGGGCAATATTTTTGATTCATGGCTTTTATTACTTATGTACTCTACATCTTCATCATTTATGGCCCATGGATAAAAATGCTTTTCTACTTGTGTGCCTTGGCGAACAACAATTCCTTCACAGCCAAATCCAAGAATTTCATTAACTCCGTTTTTTAAGGAGATCCACAACTTAGCAGCTTGAAACAATTGTTCTCTATATTGTTTTGCAAGCCCATTTTGTTTACATGCAATCGTCACGGAGCCTTGTAACGTATAATCCGCGTAATACACGTCATCGACGATGCTCCCATCCTCAGGATGAAAAATCAGTAAGCTGGTAACAAGCCAATGGTCTTCTGCGCTTTTAATTTCAGGATAACGCCATCCAGCGGAAGGGGCTATGAGTAAGTTGCAAGAGGGGATTTCATTGCTTGCTGTTCCCTGAGCCATTTTTTTAAGTAAATTTATCAAGAACGAGTTTTTTTTCAAGGAATTGGTTGCAGGATTATTACACGCCAGTAGTTTACCTTGTTTAACAAGCCTATTCCCACCTAAAACATATTTTGAATCATTTTTCCTTGCAGCGTCTCGCATTGCAATAAGTGAATTTTTGAAGGAAAGCCTGTCATCTGCATCAAGCCTAGCAACCCATCGAACATTAGAAAATTCAGTTTCTACATAATCTAGTATAGCATTTCGAGCACTGGCAGCAGAACCACAGTGAGCACTTAAGACGAGAATATCGATTCTGTTAATTAAATCTGCACAACGATCAAACCAATCGTCAGAGGATGAATCATCCAATATAATTACTGGAAATTGCTCTGTTTGATTCAATATGCTTTGCAGGCAGCGCTTAATTGAATCTGCATTATTGTGAACAGTAACTCCTACAATTAAGTCTGCATCATATAATTTAATTTGTTGCGGCCATCGGCGCACGTTAATATTTCTTGGTGTTAGCCGTTTGCGCAAAGTAATAGGTTCTTTGTGATTAAAAAGAGTCATAATAAAAATACCACATTTATTTTTTTGTTTGCCAATCCTGATATAATTTAACCCAACTTGGAGATATCAATTCTTCCGTTAGTGGAAGCAACAATTTTTGAGGAATATGGTGACCATCCAGAAATCGTCCGCAAAGAGAGCAAGCCCATTCTAAGATATCTTTCATATCATCATCAAATGTTGGTATTTTATTTCTTCCGCATTGTTTTTTGGCAATTCGATCAATTCCTCCAGAAATTGCACAAGGATAATATCCCATAGGGGTTAAGCCCATTCCGCATAATTTCATGATCTGGCAGCCGTTTACATATGAATTGTTTGAATATTGTCCAAAGTCTTGAGGGGCCCAACTAAAAGGCCTAAATTTTAATTTTTCCTGTGGGGTTTTCTTTGAATTTTCAATGTAAACATCACTTGGCAGGCTATTAAGTTGTTTCTGTACATAGCTTCCATGTCCATTCGTTACAACTTCGATACTTACATTTCCCCGTCCCATAGAATCTCTATATTTCAAAATTTTCTTCACTATGCTTACAAAATGAGGATGTAATGTAGGTTCTCCTCCTAAGATTCGAATGCGTTTCCAATGAATATTTCGAATCAATGAATCTGACACAAAATTATCAATCATAGCTAAGCTTATATCAAGATTTTCAGGGGCCTTGTTGATAGATCTATTACAATTCAGACATCTCAAATTGCAGCGGTAAGTAATGTCAATCTCGATACAATCCCTACTTCTTTTATACTGGGGTCCGAAAATAAATGTCGGATATTTTTTTACACGTAAGGACCGGTATGCCTTTTTAACTTTATACCATTGCTTTTCAACTGGCTTAAATTTCATGATAAAGGGCTTAGGAGGAAAACCACTGAGAGTTTGTTTTTTATTTATCATAAATTGTTATTTCCTGTTTTGGCACCCCAAATAACTTTTCAGCTCGAGAAAAGAATTTCCTCTGAATAGCCTCGCTCATATCGTCTCTGTAAATTCCCCAAAAGGATCTTAATCCACTTATTTTATTGCTGTTTCGAAATGAGCTTAGTTGATTGCCTTTTGTTGTTAAATACCATGTAGCTGACCAAGAACCTGTATATGATATTTTGCATTGTGGATGCCGAATAACTCTAATGGCTAAATCTCTATCATTTAAACTAGCCAAACCTTCACGAAAATCACCGACTAGAAATAGTAAATCTACGCTAATAAATGTATTTGACCCCTGCCATCCTGGATTTCCAATCAAAAAGTTATTTTCATTTAGTGAAGTAATAATGTCACACTCGACAGGAACGCCATCTTTCACAATTCTGAGACCTGAAACAACAACGTTTGAATCATTTTTTTGGGCAGAAGTGAGGTTTAAATACAGATGATTATTATCCCAGCTGTCATCATCATCTAACAATGCGACATACTCAGCATTTATGTTTTCCCTCAAGAAAAGAAGACCAGAATTCCAAGCACCTGCTACACCAGGGGTCCTTGTGTTCGCTAAAAAAAACACAGGGATATTTAGGAGCAAGTTTTTAATTTTTGCACAGATTTCTGGGCCAAACGGTTTCCCATCACATACGATAACTACAGCTTCTGGTTTTACTGATTGGCATTGAATCGATGGTATGGCTCTTTTCAAAAACTTATCACTTCGCCCTAACGTTGCTACTAGGACACAACACCTAATCCGATAATTTGGCAAAGCCTCTCCCCCAATTATTTACAATACAACTCTTCAAAAAATGGCATATTAGCTTTATAATATAATTTTTGAACAAAAATTTGAAATATTGAAAATTAATTATTGATTATTTTCAATAAAAACACAAATTATAACCATGAGTAATAACTTGATAAGTGAAGTACTCTATAAACAACGAACACCGTCACTCTTCAGCGTGTAGAGAATATTGCCGGACGAATCCACACACGCAAGCAATCAAGATTTATAAATTTCAAGGGGCCGTACATCGCACTCACAAGGCCAAGTAAAAAGTCGCAGTAAATTTACCACGACTTTTTGAGGGTAAGGGGTTGCTTATCCTTTAAGGTCTATACTTCATCTATAGGTTCAACAGGGTCCTCAGCACCGCAAGCGATAATTTTCTTTAGAATAATCTTATCACTTTCAATTAGCATACAACAAAAAACTTCTTCCATAACACATTGGTTCCAGAAGAAGTTTTTTTCACAAGCCAAACCACTCTATCTACCTCAAAAATGTTTATGCTGTAATTAACCGTCTGCTCCTTCTATCAACATCATCACTCTTTCCAGAGTCAATCCTTCATGGACATCCGCAATCTTTTACTACCCGGAAAAGACACACGATATGCTAATCCCTCGGTCATTCTAACATAATAAAAATCTCGCATACGAATAATTTTAGATCTAATATATTAGCACACAATGACCATGGCTGAACTTGTGGATCTGACAGCCCAGTACCCCCTAGAATACAACGGGTGTATTAGGATCAGGATATTTTCTCAGAAAAAATGTTAACTGAATTGCCAGTTTTAGATGTTGTTAAGCAGTATGGATTCCACTTCCTCGTCCTGTACCCCGATATAACGGCGGGTCACACTCGGACTGGAATGATTCAAACGCTTACTCAACAGTTCCCATGATGCACCGAAATTAACTCGTTGCTGGTAACAGAAAATTTTCTCAAAGTATGAGCACCGTAGTTTCCTTTCAGGTTAATTGCAGATGTCCACTCCTTCAGTAGTCCTGTCACCCGATTTTTAAACTAAGAATACTCGTCTATACTTTATGATTAAATCTGGAGGTAAAGATGAGCGATCTGCAAAACGTATTTGGTGAACATTTAAAATCATTAAGAAAATCAAAAGGACTGACACAGGATGAATTGGTAGAACTGTGTGGTCTTTCAGTACAATATTTGGGTGATGTAGAACGTGGGAAGGCCAATGCGACCATCAACGTACTAGGAAAAATAGGACAGGCTTTAGGCGTATCGACAGCAGAGTTATTTGACACCGCAGAATTTCAGGTATCCACAGAAGACCTACGAGAACAACTCCGCACCTACATTTCCCGTGCAGATAGTGAAACACTCCGTCAACTCTACGCCATCACCCGTATAATTTCTCGATAACCCCTCAGACTGGGTGTTCCAAAAACCCAAAAACCAAAGAGAACACTTCTCCGACTGGGACCTCTGCATTTGGTTTCTTCTATATACAGGTAAACTCGAACCATCTGCCCAGCATATTGGGCATGTTTCATTCTTATGGTTAAAATAGATTCTATATGCGCAGGAGCCTGCGTTTATTTTTCACCAGTGAAAGTTAATCAGAGGAATAACAGCACTAAAAACACTGATGGAAACAATGGAAACTGGAAAGTTGGCATACCAACCTTGTAGTCTCAGCAGATAATATCCATCTCATATTCACAGGTCCGCTAGTGTCTGCCTCAGTCTTCTTTCAAGTAAAATCCAGACATGTACCCGTTCATTTCTCAGTCTGCATGTTCTAAGGAACCAAAAATCCCACAGCCCTCTATTCGTCCTTTTAATCGTCTTCCGGTAACATCAGGGTGATACAGGGTTTCATGTCATCGTCAGGTCCTATCTGGCAGACCACTTCTACTTCTTCTAGGGACCTCGGCTGTGACTTCATCAAGAATAAAACTTTAAAGTTCACTCTACTTTCATTCAGTTGTTTCTGAATCGCTAGCATGCACATGATAAAAAGATCATGGAGTCGTCCTTCAATGCTCTGCCCTTCGCCTTCAAGTCCGGTGGGTGGGGTGATGTAGTTCGCATACAGATTCAGCGAAACAGCTACTGGAACCTTGAATCCGGTCTCCTTGGCCTGTTTGGTCACATCAAGCAGATTGCCATCTTCGATTGCCTGCTTTATGGTATACGAAAAGATTACATTGAACAGTGAATCGTCAAGTCCGTGCATCAGTAAATCTCCTTCAATTTCATATTGTTAAATAATCATGAAAATTGAAGGTTATCCTGATTGGTTTGATTTGGTCACTGGGGGCTGATGATTTTTTGGGGTGATTCTGGGGATCAGGTGAAGGATGTGGGCTGATGGGGATGGTTTGAGATCGTTGCTGGTTGTTTCGATTCTTCGGTTGACTGAAGACTATTCTACTTCATAAGTCCATATATAAAAAAGGCCTACCTTAGTTAAGATAGACCTTCTATATACCCACATAAATAACTTAGCATACCAAAGTTGACATTAACCTTCCATAAGCGTACTTCTCTCTTCTATAAGTGTATTAACTATTTCAATGCCCCTACTAGCTAATGCGACTTCAAGCCGAACTCCACTATTTTCTTCTAAAAATTTTTTACATTCAACCAACAAATCAAAATTTCCTGTAGAACCAACTTCATTGTGCCAGCTTACTGTTTCAGACAATAATGAAGAATGAATTGAAGTATCTTTAATTTCACACAAGTACTCTAAATATAAAGGGTAATATTTTGCAAAAACTATCGGAAACTCTGAAAGTACATCTCTATTAAAATAACTTAGCAATGCCACCAATAAGAAGCCATTACACAAGGGAGAGCATTCTTCAAAAGCATGAGCATAGCTATCATTGTATCTCAATTTATTTCTTACAGACAAACGAAGACTCATTCCTGCAAGCCAGACCATCCAAACAAGTGATTCTTTAACAAAAACGGGCATAACATCTAGACATTTGTTCCAGTCCTCAATTGGACAATCTTGCATAATCAAAGAAATCCAAACCAATTTTCTTAAATTCTGGTCAGTTATATCCCTATACTCATCCAATCCAAACAACTTAGTAACATTGTTCTCGTCAAAGACACTAAAAGCACGACCTTTACCAGAAACAGATCGAATACCTAACTCAGGGATATATAGCTGACCAATCTCGTCTCTTAAACTTCCAGGACCATCATACACAAAACGCTCACTATCACTTTTTAAATTTAGATCTTGCTTTAAAACTTTTAATATAAGATTTTGTTTTGTTTTATTATCGAACCTTGACAACTGATCCAATAGAACTCCCAGCCCTAAGGAAAAACACTTTTCATCCATACACAAAGATACAAAAGCCTCAACATCTGCGACAGGAGCAAGACCAGCCCATAAAAAAATAACTACATTCCACCTATCATCATCTCTACTTTCATAAAGTCTGAGTCTATCAATTCTTTTCTGGTCATGATCATACATATTCCCCTGTACTGCAGCAGCAGCAACAAGATACTCGCTCACACTCTTATGAGCGAAATTATATATGCCGGGACCAACAATTAAGCCAGACCTCTCACATAGAGATGACAAAATAGATTCTGGGCATTTATTAAGATTCATATCATGCAAGCAGTCATTAATGACAGTCAGAACCTTATCCTCATCAACTTGTTCAATTTCATTCAAATGAAAGTGTAATGCAATTTTTGTTAAAATTTGTTTCTTTTCATGAAGGGAAATTTCAAGATCATCCCCTTTAACATCACGCCTGCTATCCCATCCTCCAAGCATACCATCAACATAACGAGCATAAAGCTGAGCCCTTCCATCTGGAAGTCTACCATCTAGATGGTGTATCATTAGCAAAGTAGAAAGCAACAAAGGATTAGAGGTCAAAGGTTTAACAACTGGATCTGAAGATAACTCTTTCGCAAGTTGATCAGAGTTATCTTTCTTTATTACATCACTTAATAGAGGCATCTTATCGTGCCACAACTTAATATATTTCTGAATTCTATCCTCATCAAAGGGCTTAATATGCCAAGTAGTCCAACCTTGACCCAATCGCTCTAGATGATTTGTTGTCAATTCACGCGATGTTATCACAATAGGACACTCTGCAGAACCGCATCTCAAACCAACAATCCAGTCGCAAAACTCTTCTCTTCGTGATGGAGGAATTTCATCAAATCCATCCAAAATAAACAGAACATCTTTTTTAGATAACCAATCTCTTATTTTCCCCGAAGTTGCATCTTCTCTGAAATGAGTCGACAATTTAGATCGCACTAAATCATGAACACTTGGTAACTCTGCTTTGGTTGAATTTGCTCTAAACTCAAATCTTATAGGCAATCCATTCCAGTCTGAACTAAAGATTTGTCCCTCTAACCATTTTGTCCAAGTTGATTTTCCGGCGCCGGGATCTCCATAAACAATCGAACACACCCCTTCCTTAACCAAATTCCCTAATGAGTCCTCAGGCTCCCTAATCAGTACTTCTCTTTTTTCTGAATCATAATACTCAATTTCGGGATGAACAAAAAAATCCTCAATTGCTCCTGTATAAACAAAATCTGCTCGCAAACCAGAGAGGTCTATATCCATCTTTAGACGTTGGTTTTTGTCGTTAAGAATATCTCTGAATAAGTCATCTTTTAAATCAGCTTTGGCTTTGCTCTGAGCATTAAGATCAGAGATTAAGGAACTAACCCTGTCTTCAATGTCGTCAAGTTTATCAAAAGTACTTTTAGCTACATTAGCATCCCAGTCTTTAACTGCAGGAGGAACAGTACATAAAACAGTAGCTATAAGTGGAAAAATTCGAGCGTATATTACCTCTAGCTTTCTTTCCACAATACGCGCAGGTAATTCGTCTTTGTACAAATAATCAAAAAGTTTTTGACCATCTAATGAATTTTCAAACAATTTCTTTGAATCTTTTGCAAAAGGCTCTAATTCTTTGGAGGAGACATCGATAAGAATTTTTTGATCTTCATTTGAAATTTTTTCATCATCTAGAAATGGAATCATTGGTTCGACAGTACCAATTACAGTCTTTTTTACATGAGCGTTAATTTTCTCTTTATCAAAAAAACTTAATTTCTTAAATTGCTCAGTAGAAGAGATAGCATTAGCAACTAGACCAACTGCAACATTGACTAAAAATTCTGGAATGCCCATATATAATACTCCTCAGATTCAATCTAATTTCAAACAAAAAGTAGATATACCACACAGCTGAGTTTATCAATCAAAAGAACACCTCACATCATCAACCTTTAAATTATAATAACAATCATAATGCTACTCACTCACCTCGGTTGGCACCAAAGGTTGGCACCACACCAAAAAAACCCCACAAAACGCAGAAAAGGGTCAACTCAAAATATGAGTTAACCCTTTAATATAATTCAATATGGTGACCCCGACAAGAATCGAACTTGTGACACCAAGATTAGGAATCTTGTGCTCTATCCTACTGAGCTACGGGGCCATTCTATATATAGACAAGCCAGATAATGTATTACCCGCCTGAGCTGAGAACATATATACAAGTCGTCTTTCTATTGCAAGATTTTTCTACAATTATTCCCAAGTCTCACAAACACAATTCTAATTCCTTAAATTAGCAGACGTTCTTACTAAATTATTCCCTAAAAAAAGCAATAATTAAGGTTACATTTTGTTGACAGTCGTATAGTTTCATGCAACAGAAGGCCTCAGCTTAACACTGTTAAGTGGTGGAGATAAATTACATGACTACTCAAGCTACAACATTAGACAGCCATCAGCTTCCTTTAAAGACGCTGATACTTAATGCTGCGCGTAAGTTATTTGCCGAGCATGGCTATGCGCAGGTATCAATGCGCAAGTTGGCGACAACCATCGGTTACTCGCCTACTACTATATATCACCATTTCAAAGACAAAAAGGAATTATTTCTGTGTCTGACTGAAGAAACATATCGGGACTTTCTTCAAGCAATGAACGAAATTCTTTCTGTCTCCAAATCTCCAAAGGATGCGTTGAAAGATATTTTATACACTTTCGTAACCATGGGGCTTGAAAACCCTAATGCTTACAGAGTCGGGTTTATGATGGAAACAGACATGTGGATAAAAGACGGCTCAAATTTTGAGCATAATCCACTTGGTAAAACCATGTACGACCGCATAAAATCATGCGTAAAAAAATGTATGCCGCCAAGCTCTTCGGATGAAGATATTCTCGTAACATCCAATTCAGTCATCGCAGCGGCACATGGGCTTACCTCCCTGCTTGTAACCTACCCTAACTTCGAATGGGGTCCGGTTGCTAAACTAAAAAAACAGGTCATCGACTCAGCAGTAGACGCAATAGTCTAAAAGATTAAAAGGATTTATCGAATGAACAATACACAGACTGCAAAAACTAACGCTAACAAGAAAAAAAGTAGAAACAACAACTCAGTTGTAGCGTTATTACAGCCTAAGGATGCGCTCAAAAAAGTTATCAGCCGCTTCCGTTCACTGCAAAGCCCTGAAGGATACTGGGTTTTTGCCCTTGAAGCCGATGTAACTATTCCATCAGAATATATAATGTTTCAGAGATTTTTAAACCGTGAGATGGACCCTAAAGTTGCAGAAAGACTTGGTAACTATATTCGATCAAAACAGCTTCCAGACGGCGGCTGGCCTCTCCATGACCTAGACGGCCCCGTAAACATCAGCGCATCTGTAAAAGCCTACATGGCTCTTAAAATGCTGGGCGACGACAAAGATGATGAACACATGGTGCGTGCCCGTCAGATAATTCTGGCAAAAGGTGGAGCCGAATCAGCAAACGTTTTCACACGTATCTGCCTTGCGACCTTTGGACAGCTCCCGTGGCACTGCCCTCCTGCAATGCCTATTGAAATAGTACTGTTGCCGAAATGGTTCTTCTTCCATCTGAATAAAGTTTCCTACTGGTCAAGATCAGTTATTTATCCGTTGCTCCTTATTTATGAAAAGAAACCTGTCTGCTCTTTGCGTGTGGACGAATCTATTCCTGAGCTTTTCTGTAAGCCGCAAGAAGAACTGGTCCATATAGACAGGTATAGAGATAGAGCGTTCCGTAAAAATTTATTTATCCTGCTGGATAGAGTACTTAAAAGAACAATACACTTGATACCGGACTCTATCCACAAAAAAGCTGTTGATTACGCAGAAAAGTGGACACGTGCTCATATGGCCGGACGCGGCGGAATCGGCGCAATTTTCCCTGCAATGGCAAATGCCGTAACAGCACTGAGCCTGCTCGGTTATGATGAATCAGACCCGGATTTCGCACGTGGCCTACAGGCTGTTGATGACCTTATAGTCGATAGATTTAATGTAAGTGAAAAATCTCCTTCTGAATTCACAGTTGTAACCGGAGGGCGTGAACTTTCCGCTGCTCCTGAACTGGATATTTCTTCTGAAAAAGGGACTGCTGAAAACATGGAACAGTGCATGTGTCAGCCCTGTAACTCCCCTATCTGGGATACATGCTTGGCCCTCTCCGCTATACTTGAAGCCGGTGAAGATAAAGACAGCGGCTTGGTAAAAAAAGCTGTCGATTGGTTATTTGAGCAACAGATATTTGTTAAGGGAGACTGGGCTTCAAAAGCACCAAACCTGCAAGGAGCAGGATGGGCTTTTCAATTTGAAAACACTTTCTATCCAGATCTCGATGACACTGCTATGGTACTCATGGCTATGGCCCGTGCAGGCGTTCTGGAAATGGAAGAACATCGCGAAAATTTTGTTAAAGCAGTAAATTGGCTTATCGGTATGCAATGCACAGGCGGAGGCTACGCAGCCTTTGATATTGACAACGACGCGCTTTATTTAAATGATATTCCATTTGCTGATCATGGAGCATTGCTTGATCCTCCTACTTCCGACCTGACAGCCCGCGTAATCGAATTACTCGGTGTTATCGGATATAATAAAAGCTTCCGTCCAATTAAAGAAGGAATTGAATTCCTTAAAAAAGAACAGGAAGACGACGGATCATGGTTCGGTCGTTGGGGCGTAAACTATATATACGGTACATGGTCCGTTCTATGCGGATTGCGTCAGGTCGGCGAAGACATGAACTCTTCATATGTATGTAAGGCCGTTGAATGGTTTGAAAGTCATCAAAATAAAGATGGTGGCTGGGGCGAAACCTGCCTGAGTTATAATGATAAGTACTACGCAGGAAAAGGTGAATCCACCCCATCACAGACGGCGTGGGCTTTACTTGGACTGATGGCAGCCAAAAGAGTAAACAGCAAAGCCGTAAGTAAAGGTATCCGCTACCTGTTAGAAACTCAGAAAAAAGACGGAAGCTGGGATGAAAAATATTTCACAGGAACCGGATTTCCAAAAGTATTCTACCTCCGCTACCACGGATACAGCCAGTATTTCCCAATGTGGGCGCTAGGTGTATATGAAAGATTCTCAGCAGGAGAAGATTCTCAGCAAATATTGATGCGTCGCCCTTCCCCGCTGGACCTCAATAAGAAGTGGTAGAGATATTATGAATGATACTATGAATGTAAGCTCTGTCGTGCCTGCATATGAAACAGGACCTGACGACAGAATGCACTATCATTGGCTGATGTGGAGATTGCAGGAAGCTGCAACCATGCATGCCAACCGTGAAGGATTCGGTGCTGAGCAGTTAGATGCTAAAAACTGTTTCTGGATACTGACTTCCATGTGCATAGAAATAAATAAACTTCCGAAACGAAACGATTTATTTTCTCTTACAACATGGTCTAGAGGAGCTAAAAAATTAAGAGCTCTTCGCGAATTTGAAGGATGTGATGAAAGCGGAAAAACAATTGTCCGTGCAAGTTCGGAATGGATGATACTTGATTCTGAAACAGGAAAACCGCTGAACATAGAATCATTGGAATTAGACCTGCTGCCAAAAACAAAATCACTATTTTCAGAAAAAATAAAAAGAATCCGCCCCGGCAAACCAGAAAATGAGATCGGAACCTTCCGTGTCCCTTATAGTTCACTGGATGCAAGCGGACACGTAAATAATACCGAATACCTGCGCTGGGGTATGGATGCCCTAAGAATGCAGACCTCGGTGCCGGAAAATATAAGTTCTATTCGCATAGCTTTTCTTTCTGAAGTCTTTGAGGGTAATACAATCAGGCTTATGAATTGCGAAAAAAACACACAAGGATTTGAATTGCTAGGCCATAACGAATCAAATAATAAAAATTCTTTTGCTCTCCATGTTCAATGAAAACCTTATATTGGCTCGCTTACAGCTTGACTTATAAGATTTTATTAGATAAAAATACCGCCTTCTAAGTAATATAAAATAGTCATATTTAAGTTTACCGCTGAGTATATTTCTATTTTTTCTTATACTGAACTCAATTAAAAAATTGTGCTGTAAATACAGAACATCTTGGGTTTAAAGTTAAGATTTTATCCCCGCCAAGCGGGATCAATATAAAACGTCTTCCGTTAAAGAGAGAGTTGTTATGCTAGTAGCAGGAAATGAGCTTGAAGTAGAGCAAGGCGCCATTGTCGGCGAGGTGCTTAAAGAAGCCCTGTCGAAAAAACAATTCAAGAGTGCCGTTGCTGCCAAATGCGGCGAGACATTCATTGATCTATCATCCACTGTTCCAGCGGACTGTACAACGCTCGAACCTGTCATGGATACGTCTGATGAAGGATTAAAAATAATCCGCCATTCCACAGCTCACCTTATGGCTGAAGCTGTAAAAAAACTTTTCCCGAAAGCAAAAGTAACCATCGGGCCTTCTATTGCTAACGGTTTTTACTACGATTTCGAGTACGAGCGCCCTTTTACTCCTGAAGATTTAGAAGCAATTGAAACTGAAATGCTCAGTCGCGTTGGCGCCAACGAAGAATTTTCAAGAATGGAACTTACCAGCGCAGAAGCCAGAGACAAATTCGACAAGATGGGCGAAGCCTACAAAGTTGAACTTATTGATGACCTAGGAGCCGAAACAGTTTCTATCTACACAAATGGTGACTTTTGTGACCTTTGCCGTGGACCTCACGTTGCTCGCACGGGCATGCTTAAGGCTTTCAAGCTTTTATCTGTAGCTGGTGCTTACTGGCGCGGTGATGAAAACCGTGCACAGCTTCAGCGTATTTACGGCACTGCATTTGCGGATGCCAAACAGCTGAAAAAGCATCTTAATCACCTTGAAGAAGCCAAAAAACGTGATCACCGCAAGCTCGGAACTCAGCTGGATCTTTTTTCAATTAATAACGAAGTCGGTGCCGGAATGATCATCTGGCATCCAAAAGGAGCTCTTGTCAGAGCAATCCTTGAAGACTTCGAGCGCAAAGAGCATTTAAAACGTGGTTATAACTTTGTTCAGGGGCCGCTTATTCTCAAAAGAGAACTTTGGGAACGTTCAGGACATTACGATAACTATCGTGAAAACATGTATTTTACTGAGATTGATGATCAGGCATACGGCATTAAACCGATGAACTGCCTGTCTCACATGCTGGTATTTAAATCCAGAATTCGCAGCTACCGCGACCTTCCACAGCGTTATTTTGAGCTTGGGGTCGTTCATCGCCACGAAAAATCAGGTGTTCTGCACGGACTCATGAGAGTGCGCTCCTTCACTCAGGATGATGCACACATTCTCTGTCGTCAGGATCAACTCAGAGATGAAATTATCGGCGTAGCAAAATTCGTCGGTGATATAATGAATCTTTTCGGATTCAGCTACGAAGCTGAAATCAGCACGAAGCCTGAAAAGGCTATCGGCTCCGAAGCAGATTGGGATAAAGCAACTTTTGCACTGAAAGATGCGCTGGAAACAATGGGCATGGAGTACTCTATTAATGAAGGTGACGGAGCTTTTTACGGCCCCAAAATCGACATTATTATCAAAGATGCACTTGACCGCCGTTGGCAGTGTGCTACTATTCAGTGTGATTTTACCTTGCCAGATAGGTTCGACTTAGTATATGTGGGCGATGACGGTGAACGACACAGACCAGTAATGTTGCATCGCGTCATCCTCGGCTCCATTGAAAGATTCATTGGAGTACTGCTCGAACACACAGGTGGAGCACTGCCAGCTTGGTTATCTCCTGTTCAGGCAAAAATTCTTACTGTTACTGACACTCAGAACGAATACGCTGAAAAAGTCTTGCGATTTATGCAAGAAAAGGGCATTCGAGCTGAGGTTGATATACGCAATGAAAAATTGGGCTACAAAGTACGGGAAGCTCAATTGGAGAAAGTCCCGTACATGTTGATAATCGGCGACAACGAAGTCGCAGCGGAATCGGTCAATGTAAGGGCCCGCGATGGGGAAGACCCGGGACTCAAGCCTCTTGATGAAGCGGCTGAGCTTATTTCGACCGCCATCAACGAACCATTCAAACGCGGAGGCATGAGCTATAGCTTTTAATAAAGATGGCAGGCGCCCCTATCGCAGGGAAGACGGAGCCAGACGAAACGAACGTATTCGAGTTCCTCAGGTTAGAGTTATCGATGATCAAGGCGAACAGTTGGGAGTAATTTCAACTGCTGATGCGCTTGAGCTAGCTATGAGCAGAGGACTTGATTTGGTAGAAGTTGCAGAAAAGGAAGATCCACCTGTATGCAAGATTATGGACTATGGTAAGTTCAAATATCAGCAGCAGAAGCGCAAGCAGGAAGCCAAAAAGAAGCAAACTGTCATCCAGATCAAGGAAGTAAAGTTTCGACCAAAAACCGATGAGCACGATTACCAGACAAAGCTCAAGCATATTCGCCGCTTCCTTGATGACGGCGACAGATGCAAGGTCACCATATTTTTCCGAGGACGAGAAATCGTTCACAAGGACAGAGGGTTGATTGTTTTGGAACGCGTCAAAGAAGATACTAAAGATTTGGCCAAAATGGACCAAGCTCCTAGATCTGAAGGACGTACAATGAACATGATGCTAGCTCCAATAAAAAAATAAGGTTTTGTCCGACGCTCTAAGTGGTCGGTTATATCCCGAAGGAGGATAGAAATGCCAAAAATGAAAACTAGAAGAGGCGCTGCAAAGCGTTTCACTAAAACTGGTAGCGGAAAATTCAAACGCCGTAAGCAAGGTCTTCGTCATATTCTGACTAAGAAAAACGCAAAGCGTAAGAGCAGATTAGGTCAGAGTGCACTCGTTGATGGAGCCAATCTTGGTCAAGTCAAACGCATGCTTCCTTACGCCTAAGGCTCTTTTTTAATTAATAGTATTCCTGCCCGTGCTTAGATGCATACGGGCGGCTTCGGAGGATTCGGATGAGAGTAAAACGTGGTATTGCCGCTAATAAGCGTCACAAAAAATATTTGAAGATGGCCAAAGGCTTTCGTGGTTCCGGTAGCACACTGTACCGCACCGCTAGAGAGCGTGTAGAACGTTCACTTTGCATGGCCTATGTAGGACGTAAAGTTCGTAAACGCGAAATGCGTAAGCTCTGGATCCAGCGCATTAATGCTGCTGCCCGTCTTAATGACATGTCTTACAGCCGCTTCATTAACGGTCTTTCTAAAGCCGGTATTGAACTCAACCGTAAGATCCTGGCTGACCTGGCCGTTTGCGACACTGTCGCTTTCGCCAAGCTCGCTGAGACAGCTAGAGCTCAGGTAAGCTAAAATGTCGGACGCAAAGTCCCTGTTACAGGAACTTGAAGGCCTGGTCCCAGAGTGTGAAGCTCGTTTGGACCAGGCTTCTTCTTTATCTGAACTGGAAGAACTCAGGATTGAATATCTTGGTCGTAAGGGTCGCCTTGCCAAGATTATGTCCGGCCTCCCCTCCCTTTCCAATGAAGATAAACCTGTCGCAGGAAAAAAAGCCAACGAAGTCAAGACAGCTCTCACAGAACTGATTGAGGGAAGGCAGTCCCAGCTTGAAAGAGCTGCCATTACTGAGAGCTTATCCCGTTTCGACCCAACAATGCCCGGTCGCACTCCTCACAAAGGTTCACTCCACCCTGTTTCACTGGTAATGGATGAAATTTGTGATGTTTTTGTAGGGCTCGGTTTTGAAGTCGTAACAGGTCCGGAAGTCGAAAACGACTGGTACAATTTTGAAGCCTTAAATATGCCACCCGATCATCCCGCAAGAGACATGCAGGATACTCTGTATATTTCAGAATCTTTTCTACTGCGTACGCATACCTCACCTTTACAGGTTCGCTCAATGCAGGAAAAAAATCCTCCAATCGCAGTAATCGCACCGGGTAAAGTATATCGCCGTGATTCAGACATTACCCATACACCGATGTTTCACCAGATTGAAGGTGTTCTGATTGATGAGAATGTCAGTATGGCAGACCTTAGAGGCACACTTACCGCATTCGTCCATCAGCTTTTTGGACCGAAAACAGAAGTTCGCTTCCGTCCAAGTTTCTTCCCGTTCACCGAACCTAGCGCTGAAGTAGATATTTCCTGCGTTATGTGCGGAGGTAAAGGACACATCGACGGACAACCTTGCCGAGTATGCAAACAAACCGGCTGGGTGGAAATTCTGGGTTGCGGAATGATGGACCCTAACGTCATGAAATCCGTTGACTACGACACCGAAAAATATTCCGGTTTCGCATTCGGACTTGGTATCGAACGCGTAGCTATGCTGAAATACGGCATCGGCGATCTGCGTATGTTTTTTGAAAACGATATCCGGTTTTTAGAACAGTTTTCCTAACCCTTATTAAGGGCTTGCAGAGCAGGATATTTATTCTGCTCTGCAATATTATTTTTTAAGGCTGTTCCCCTTTCACGAACACATTCATAAAAGTTTTCTGGTCCGAATACCTTAATCAGGTAAAATCGGACCGCCGGAGGCCCCCAATGCTTTTAAGCATGCAATGGCTACGCGATTTCGTACCTTACGAAGGCGAAATTCAGGAGCTTGGTGACAGACTGACTATGCTCGGTCTTGAACTTGAAGAAATTTATAATCCCTTTGAAGCAATCGCTCCCATAGTTGTCGGACACGTAGTTGAATGTGGACGCCATCCTGAAGCTGAGAAGCTCTCCGTATGCAAGGTAGACGTAGGTGAGAACGAACTGCTCGAGATCGTCTGCGGAGCACCGAACATTGCGGCAGGACAAAACGTTCCTGTAGCAAAAGTCGGCACAACTATCCCCGGTGGCATTAAGATCAAAAAAGCCAAACTTCGCGGAATTAAATCTTTCGGGATGATCTGCTCAGAAAGAGAGCTTGAACTGTCTGAGGCCCATGAAGGCATCATGGTTCTCCCTGAAACATTGAAACCAGGTCAGAATTTTGTTGAGGGTATGAACCTTGAAACAACAATTCTTGATCTCGGTGTCACTCCTAACAGAGCTGACTGCCTTTCAATGTTAGGAATTGCCCGCGAAACAGCTCTTGGCTTCAACTTACCACTGACACTGCCTGCACTGAATCTGGTTGAATCAGGTGGCAATGCAGCAGATATGCTGAAGATTAACATAGACTCTCCTGAAATCTGTCCTCTTTATCAGGCCAGAATTCTCGAAGGTGCTGTAATCAAACCTTCCCCTGACTGGATGCGCTACCGTCTTCTTTCTGTCGGTGTCCGCCCTATCAGCAACATTGTCGATGTTACAAACTATATTCTTTTTGAACTTGGTCAGCCCTTACACTCGTTTGACCGCGATCTACTGAAAGGCGATTCCATCAGAGTCGGATTTGCATCTGACAACATGAAGTTCACAACTCTTGATGAACAGGAACGCACTCTTAATGATTCCGATCTGTTAATCTGGGATGCTGAGCGCCCTGTTGCATTAGCCGGGGTTATGGGTGGCATGAATTCTGAAATCAGCGATGAATCCAAGAACGTTGTTTTAGAAAGCGCAGTTTTCAAGCCGGGCCTTATCCGTAAAACAGCTCGCAGATTATCTCTGCCTTCTGAAGCCTCATACAGATTTGAACGCGGCGTAGACCAGCAACTTAGCACTTATGCCATGGACAGAGCTGCTCAGCTTATGAGCGAACTTTCCGGTGCAAAAGTTATTTCAGGTGTAGCTAAAAACGAACCTACTCCTTGGCAGACTCGTACTCACAGTTACCGTCATGCTCGCTGCAATGCACGTCTAGGGCTTTCTCTCGAGCCTGAATTCAGTAAAAACGCTTTTACCCTTATGGGACTGAAAGTTAATGACTCTGACGCTGATTGCTGGAAAGTAACTACCCCTTCATTCAGACTTGATCTAGAACGTGAGGCCGATCTTTACGAAGAAGTCGCACGCTATTTTGGAATGGATAAAATACCTTCTGTTCTTCCACGCATTTCCAAGAATTTTGATTCAGCAGTAACCGCAGATACTCCATACGGTTTCTACCGTCGTCTCAAATACTGGGGATGCGGCGTAGGTTTGCATGAAGCTGTTAACTACAGCTTTGTAGGTGATGAAGATCTTGATCTTTTAGGACTGCCCTCTGAAGGAAGAGTTCACATTGCAAATCCACTTAGCGAAGATCAAAATGTCATGCGTACCGCGCTTGCTCCTGGCATGCTAAACACCGTACGTCATAACTTGGCACAAGGTAATACGCACATCAGAATTTTTGAAATTGCCAAAAATTTTGTTGAAGATACGACTTCCGCTACAAATACCTTTGAACAGACCAGAATAGGCTTTATGCTCACAGGACAGCGCAACGACGCAGAATGGCCTCATGAGCACGGAGATGCGGACTACCTTGATGTGAAAGGCCTTGTTGAACACCTTATCAACGAACTTAAGCTGGAAACACCGGAGGTATCTCTTGTTGAGGGTCATACATATCTTGAACCTTGTATCAAGATAGAATGCGGCACTGACGAAGTCGGATTCATGGGTATGGTTAAACCGGAGATTGCAAATAAATATCACGCAAAAAAAGAAATTTGGATGGCCGACCTTAATGCCGATCTCCTGCGTGAAAAAGTTATGAATCATAAAATTCAGTTTGCACAGCTACCAGTATTCCCACCATCAAGAAGAGATATTACTGCAATAGCACCAATCTCTTTACACGCTGAAACTATCAAAAAGGCTATTTTCGGACTGAAACTACCTTTGCTTGAATCAGTAGAACTGGTGACAGTATTCACTCCGGAAGGACAGGATGAGGAACGTAATATATCCTTCCGCCTGACCTACCGTCACGCCAAGAAAACTCTTAAAGATAAAGAAGTCGACAAAGAACATGCAAAAGTTCTTTCCGCTTTGGAAAAAAATCTTCCTGTCCGCTTCTAAAATGACGACATAAATCTAAAACTAATGCCCGTATGGAATTTTCCATACGGGCATTTTTATTGCAAAATTTGAAAGAAACTTAACAACAGCTCAGTGCCATTACAATATTCTGCATGATGACAAAACCATTCAAATTTGTAATAATTAACAACAATTATATCAATAGCGAAGTTTATTTTACATACAAACGAGAGTAATCATGGCACGAAAGACGAAAGAAGAAGCAGAAAAAACCAGACAAGCTCTGCTGGCATCTGCTTTTAAGGTATTCAGTACCAAGGGATATGCTAAAACAACTCTACAGGATATTGCCGAAGATTCCGGAGTAACCCGCGGCGCAGTATACTGGCATTTCAAAAATAAAATTGATCTGTTTGAAAAACTTCTTGATCATGCCTTCCTTCCCGTTCGCAATATTCTTTTTTCAAAATTTGATGAAATATCTTCACCTCAAGAGGTTCTTGTAACTCTGATGAAAATATGGCTTCACCATGTAACTTCAGACCAGAACTTTCGCACAGCTTTTGAAATAATTTTCAATAAAACTGAGTGGTCTGCGGAACTAATGCCCTTCAAACTTAAATATAAAGACGAAGAATTACGATTTATTAAAAAAGTAGAATTGATTTTTGAAAATGGAATTAATGACGGAACATTCCGCAAGGATTTAAAACCTGCAGTAGCCTCCTCTTTTTACTATTCCAGCCTTTTCGGACTAGCACAATATTCTCTATTTTTTAAAGATGAACTTGATATTAATAAAGAAATTGACTCATTTATAAACATGTTTTTACACTCATGCATATGCGAAAATTAATATTATTATTTACTTTTTTTGTTCTGTTAATCGCAACTAGTGCTCATTGCGATCAAAAACAACTGTTTCCTACAAGCGAGTTTAAGCTTGGCTATGAGGGAATGTACATGTACTACGATGAACCTAACGTAATGCATGAAAAAGGCATTTTGAATGGTGGATTCGGTTCATGGACAAGTTATTTTACTAAGTACAACATTATGGTCAATATCGAGGCAGAAGGTGTTGCCGGATCACTCAATTATACTGGTCAATATAGCGACGGAACTAGTCTGAAATGTGATACTGACGATTATTTTATCAGTACCAGAGCAAACATAGGTAAGGGATTCGACTTAGGAAACATAGGTCTGACACCTTATACTGGAATTGGCGGAAGATACTGGAATGATAAAATAAAAACCAGTGGTGGTTATGAAAGAGAAATTACACAACTCTACATGCCGCTGGGATTAAATGTTATAGCCAAGATGGACGACAATTGGTCTATCGGGGGAACTTTTGAAGGAGATTTATTTCTAGGCGGAGAAGTAAAGAGTAAATTATCCCAAGCAGGCACAGAATACTCAGACGCTAAAAATACTCAAGAATTTATGAACGGTGGAGGCGGAAGAGTTTCTATGTTCATGGAATATGGTTTTAATTCTTATTCCGTTGGTATTGAACCGTATTTCCGTTATTGGCAATTTGCTAAATCAGAAACGGACAGTGTTCGTTACGGTGGATCAATGGCAAATGTGGTTGAACCTAAAAACAAATTTTATATGTCAGGACTGAGAGTCTACTTAAAGTTTTAAGTAGACGTCTAAAGAGTCACTTCAATCTCTGTTTAAAACATACTCATAAACTAAAAAATCCCTTGCAAAGAAAAAACTTTGCAAGGGATTTTCACTATACAAAAACAATAAGTAATTTCTAAATCTGAAATTCGCCTTTTGCATATATAACGATTTCGCGACCGTCTTTAAGCTTAGCGTAAACTGTTTTATCAAGAGTATTTACTAAATCCCAGTGCAGCGCAGATGTATTATAACCCAGCTTTTCTTTAAGCTCGGCATTAAGCTTCGCCTGATCTCCTGCATAAGTATCCGCATATGAAGCACCGACCGCAACATGGCTGTTCCCGAACTCTCCGCCATAATTTTCATCATAAAGGGTGTTAGCCATAAACTTGTCAATTCTGGAGAAGCGACGATCTGTCAGTGAAAATTCTCCAAGACGTGATGCACCGGGGTCCATTGTAAGTTGCTTCTTAACAAACTCTTCACCCTGTTTCGCTGAAATATCGGTTACAACACCATTTTCAAAAGTCAGCTTAACCCCTTCAACATAATTACCTGATCTAAATGAAGGCTGATCGGCATAAAAGACTCCGGATGTTCCGCGCCAGTCTGGAGAAATAAACAATTCAAAGCTAGGAATATTATGCCCTGACACTCCTATCCACTGTCTCATTTCCCCATGCAGTACTGTCAGATCCATTCCCTCTGAAACAATGCGATAAGATTCAATATCAAGCCCATTAAGCCAATCTTTAACTTCAGTAGCCTTATTAAAAACATCATTCCAACGAGCTGCAGGATCTTCATCATCAAGGTAGCAGGCCTTGACTATCTGCGCCGAAAATTCTTCGAGTGAAAGTCCAGCTGATTCTGCCATTGCCGCTGTAGGATAAGAGCAAAGAGTCCAACCCAGCTCACCTTCCTGCTCACGCACTTCCATAATATCCCGGATAAACTTTCGCGCCACGGCAGACTTCCCGATACGAGCAGGATCCACGTCTGCTAAATGGGTAAGCGAAGAAGGCGCAAGAAGAGCAATAAGTCCATTAAGATTTTTATTCAGCTCTTCATCGCCTGGAGTAATAAAAGTAATCTGATCATCATTTCCAGCACCGTAAAAACTTTTTTCCATAGAAGGAGTAAGACTCAGCCTTGGAACTGGATTCATACCTTCATCTATGAGTTTTTTAAAGACAAGTTCAGCTAACGGCAGAGCCTCTGCTTCGTAGCGAATCATAATAACGTCACCCTTTTTATAGGGTTTGGTTCTGGCTGTAGTAAGCCCCCACCACAAAGCATCCACATATTTTTTAAGTTGCTTTTCAGTCAGCATAATATCTCCTGATAATTTTTACTAAATCTTATGTCTCGTTAAAACTCAAATCTCTATGTTTAGATGTACTTAAATGTACTGTTTCAAGGTAATTACATTAGGCAAAAAAGCAATACCATTTATATTTTTATCAAACAAAGCGAAATTTAATTAAACCAATTACAATGTTTCTTTCGTTTTTCCCCATTGGCTCCTTGACACAGGAGTTGCTTGTGGATATCCAAATTTCACAAGCCCTGTCTCGGGGTTTAAGTTGAATTTCCAATTCAACTCGACCATAATGCAAAAGCCTGCACAGCCTTTCAGGCTATTTTGTACAGGCTATCAGTGGCTAAAAATCAATCTTTTGGAGGTACACCATGGGTTATACTATCACTATTGATACAGACAAATGTAATGGCGACGGTGAATGTGTTGATGTCTGTCCTACCGAAGTTTACGAACTTCAGGACGGCAAAGCTGTAGCAGTTAATGAAGAAGAATGTCTCGGTTGCGAATCTTGCATCGAAGTTTGCGAACAGGGTGCTCTCACTGTTGAAGAACAGTAGGCGATTCTTCTTTTAAAGAAGTTTTAAAGGCGGGAGTCTCGGTTTACCTAGATTCCCGCCTGCTTTTTAGATAGTCCTTCACTTACGGCGCGCCGATATTTATCCTCCCGAAGAGGCTCATTTTTTTGTTCCTCCTAATCTCACCGCACGCGGATTATCGCTACATTTTTTAAGCCAAAAGATTGACTGCATAAATTAAAGACTTAGTTAATACGAGTTTACGCCAAATTAACATCGTAACTCTTTGATTAATATATTCTACGGAGGTTTAGCTTTGGACTTCACCAATATTTTCGAAAAATATGAAGCCCTTGTTGCAGAAGTGGACAAGGCTTTCAAAACAGTATCCGAACGGACAGATGACGGCATCAAGTGTGGAAAAGGCTGCAGTGACTGTTGCCATGCTCTTTTTGATCTTACTTTAGTAGAAGCTATTTACCTGAACCACAAATTCAATGAATCTTTCCGTGGAATGGCGCGCTCAACAATTATGCAGCAAGCAGATGTTTCCGACAGAGAGATCAATAAAATTAAAAGAAGAGCATTCAAAGCCAGTCAGGCAGGAACATCTGCTCAGGAAATTATTAGAGAAATTTCACTTGCCCGCGTCAGATGCCCTCTTCTTGGTGATGACGACCTCTGTGGACTCTATGAATTCAGGCCTCTCACCTGCCGCATCTACGGGGTACCTATGAATATTGGCGGTGAAGCCCATTCATGTACAAAATCCGGTTTCTCAGCCGGCAAGGCCTACCCTACAATCAACATGGACACTCTTCAGGATAGACTCATTAAATTGAGTAAAGAACTGACAGAAAGCATCAATTCCAAGCTTATAGAACTTCCAGAAATGATCATCCCTGTATCGATGGCTCTTATCACCGACTATACCCCTGAATATTTGGGAGAAAATACAGGCAAAGCCAAAGAAGAAGTTGAAACCCCCGTTGAAGCTCCTTCCGAAGCCTGTTCTACATGCTCTGAAGACAAAAGTGCCTGTGCCAACTGTAATTACACAGTTTCGCTAGGCGCCACACCAGACTCTGAATAATTCACTTACAATTACGAGGAGGCTAGACCGTGAGCAACATAACACTTGAAGAAGTAGAAGAACAAAAAAAAATAATGTACGACAAACTTTCTCCGCGCAGGCGCAGGTTTGTCGACAAAATCGGATATAATGAATGGGACCCTTTTCAGCTCCCGCTTGACCCGATAGACTTACGCAAAGACATTACCGGTAGAACTTCCCAGCAGCTTTGCGAAGAGTTCCTTCAGAATGTTCAGGCCAACAGAAACTCCGAATACGCACAGGCGGCGTCTGAATTCGGCGTAACACTGGTTATGAACTTTGAACGAGTCAGACCTATTTTTGACTTTTGTGTTTGGTACAACGAACTTCTTGAAAAAGAAGAAAAAAAGGCCTGATTCCCAATTTCAAACCTTTTTCTAAATTAAGAGGATACTCCTGTGCAGAAATTTGATAATCTTGATGACTATATTGCCGACCTTGAATCTCAAAAGGCAAAAAGCCCGAATTGCAGTAACACACGCTACAATCTCGGAGTTGCATACCTTTCTAAAAGAGATTTCATGGAAGCTGAGCGCGAATTTTTGGCAGCCATTGATGAGTCTCCCAAAATGGCTGAAGCATACGTTCAGCTCGGTGGAATAGCCTTCCAACGTGATGACCTTAAAGGCTGCCTGAGCTACAACATCGCAGCTACACAGCAGCGTCCTTTCTTTGCCGTTCCCTGGGGAAACATCGGATTCGTATACATGCAGCAGGGTGATGTTGAAAAAGCTATTTCCGCTCTGAAACGCGCTATCAAATATGATCACAACTTCGTACAGGCTCTTGCAACACTCGGAAGTGCATACTACCATCAGGGTGAAATTGAAGATTGCATTGAAGTCTGCGAAAAAGCCGTAAAGCTTGCTGACACTTTCGGCCCTGCATGGAACAATCTTGCTCTTTGCGCCGCTGATAAAGGTGATTACGCTAAAGCCATTGAATACACTGACAAAGCTATTGCAACTGGATTCGAAGTTCCTGCCGACTTCCTAGCTGAAGTTAATTCTCACCGTTAATAAGCTTACATAAAATTCATAAAATGCCTTCTGTCCTTAATTGGGCGGAAGGTTTTTTATTTGCAGAACTTTTTTTTTAGAAGTAGTGTCAATCTCGAAAACCATAGCATTCTATGCTATAGAATTTATAAAGAGACTGGGGTCGATCATATTTTGACTGTAACCGCTAGAAAAAACATCAAATGCAATCAAAAGAATCACCTGATCTTAAAACACAAGATAACGTTAGTAATCAAACGACACTAAGTAATCTTACGGCTCCATGCGGACTTGATTGCTCACGCTGCCTTAATTGCACAGAAGGGAGCGTTGCTGAGCACGCCCGCGCTATAGCAGAAACATTTGGCGATAATTTTCAAACTTATGCCGACCGTTTGAAAAGTTTTAATCCTGCCATGAATAATTATTCAGGATTCCGCTCATTACTGGATTTTCTTGCAAGCCCGAAATGTGATGGATGCCGTTCCAAGAATAGAACATGCCTACCATCGTGCAAGGTTGCTGAATGCGTACAAAAACAAGACATTGAATTCTGCTTCGAGTGCACAGAGTTTCCTGACTGTGGAAAAACAGGGCTGACCGACACTCTGTTAGAACGCTGGGAAAAAAATAATAAACTCATGAAAAATATAGGCATCAGTAAATATCTAACAGTGTCAGCAGAAAAAGCACGGTACCCTTAGAACGCAAATTATATTTTTTTACCATTACAATATAGTAAAGATATTTAAAAATAATTCTTAACGGTTGTTTTTTTATATTTCTTTGATATTCTTCAGCTACATATAAAAACTTGGAGGACGAAATGTCACTCAGTAATCTTGCCGGACAACTAGCTCCACCTGAAATACTTGAAAATATACCTAAACTTGTTTCAGCCTACTATACTATTAAACCGGACACATCCGTCCATTCACAGCTGGTAGCTTTCGGAACATCAGGCCATCGCGGATCTTCATTTGACGGTTCTTTTAATCAGGAACACATCTGGGCCATCGCCCAAGCTATATGTGAGTACAGAGCTTCAATGGGATACACTGGGCCACTTTTCATAGGAAAAGACCCACACGCACTCTCTGAGCCTGCACAGAGTTCCGCTCTTGAAGTATTTGCTGCTAACGGAGTTACCGTCTTTGTAAACGATAAAGGCTACACCCCTACGCCTGCAATTTCTCACGCGATTCTTACTTATAACAAAGATAGAAAAGACGGATTTGCGGACGGGGTAGTAATAACACCATCTCACAATCCTCCGCGTGATGGTGGATTCAAATATAATCCTCCGAACGGTGGCCCTGCCGGAACCACATCTACCAGCACTATTCAGAACAGAGCTAACAAAATTCTGAAAGACGGTCTTAAAGATGTTAAACGTATCCCCTTGAACCGCGCATTTGCAGCAGATACAACTCATGAATATGATTTTGCAACTCCGTATATTAACGATCTCGGTAATATTGTAGATATGGAAGCAATTGCAGCGGCAGGACTAAGCATCGGAGTTGACCCGCTTGGCGGAGCTGCTATAGATTTCTGGGAACCTATCGCAGAAAAGTACGGCCTAAATCTCAGTGTAGTTAATAAAAAAGTTGATCCATCCTTCTCATTTATGCATGTGGATAAAGATGGGAAAATCCGTATGGACTGCTCTTCACCATACGCAATGGCAGGGCTGATAGAACTTAAGGACAAATACGACATTTCCTTTTCTAACGATCCAGATACAGACAGACACGGCATTGTAACCAAAAGCCGCGGTCTTATGAATCCTAATCATTACCTAGCTGTAGCAATTAAGTACCTATACACAAACAGACCTTTATGGAAAAAAGACCTGCTTGTCGGAAAAACTCTTGTTTCTAGCTCCATGATCGACCGGATTGCAGCATCAATAGACCGCAAGCTGATGGAAGTTCCAGTCGGTTTCAAATGGTTTGTTGAACCTCTTCTGTCAGGCGCATGCGGATTCGGTGGAGAAGAAAGCGCTGGAGCCTCTTTCCTAAGAAAAGATGGAACTGTGTGGACTACAGATAAAGATGGTATCATCATGAACCTTCTTGCAGCAGAAATTACTGCGAAGACAAATAAAGATCCAGGCGAACACTATACAGATCTTGAAAGACAATTCGGACATTCTGTTTATAAACGAGTTGACGCTCCGGCAACCTTGGAACAGAAAAATGCTTTCAGCATACTGACTCCTGAAATGGTTAAAGCAAAAACTCTTGCTGGCGAACCCATTGAAGCCAGACTCACCACCGCCCCAGGCAACGGTGAATCTATTGGAGGGCTCAAAATTGTTACCCAAAACGGCTGGTTTGCTGCACGCCCTTCCGGAACAGAATCCATATACAAAATATACGCGGAATCCTTTAAGGGGTTAGCACATCTTGTAGCTATTCAGGAAGAGGCAGGAAAAATTGTTAATGAAGCTTTTGAACAGGCTCTGAAATAAAAAGAATCTGAAAAGATAATTCATAAAAAAGGAGCATCCTTAAGTAGGATGCTCCTTTTTTATGAAAATTTTAATTAATAAGAAATCACACAGCAGTTTTTTACTCTTTATTCCTAATCCATTAACTCTGCCCTTACTTTTTCAGTCTCAACTAAAACTTGTTCCATGAGGTTATACACAGCCTCGCAGTCTTTACCAAGCACAGCTTTTTCAAGTTTTACTGCAACGTCATATGCATTTGTTGCACAAATAGCAGCACAACTACTTTTAAGAGTATGAGCAATTCTTCTTACTGTTTTAAAATCATTTTTTGTAAATGCTTCAGATATTTTCTTAATATCTTGAGGAGCTTCCACTATAAACATATCACAAAGCTCATGATATAAATCTTCATCGCCATGATACATCTTAACAGCTTTATCCCTATCAAGAGCTGAACATAGATTGTCATCTGATGGAGTTTGCGGTGCTAAACTTTCTACATTTACAGTTTGAAAAATAACTTCCTTTAAATCTGAATACTGAACAGGTTTGGCAATATAATTATCCATTCCAACCTGTTCACACCGTTCTCTCACACCGGACATAGCGTGAGCAGACATTGCAATAATCGGAATATTTTTCTTTGCTTCACCTGATTCACCACTGCGAATGTGTTTTGCGGCTTCAAAACCGTCCATTTCAGGCATCTCAAGGTCCATTAAAACAAGATCAACATTCATCACAGAAAGCCTTCTGACGGCGTCTATACCGTTAGAAGCTACATAAACACTGTGCCCCATTTTTTTAAGAAGACTTGAAGCAACCCTTACGTTAATAGGGTTGTCCTCAACAACTAAAACCCGATAAGATTTTCTTAAATTCTCTGAAGCATTTTCCCCGTTGTTTGAATCCTCCAAAGTAATATTTGCAGGATCTCCACGTTTCAAAACTACATCAAAAGTAAATACACTACCGTAACCTTCAGAGCTTCTGACAGCTAAGACACCACCCATCATTTCTACAAGCTCGCGCGAGATTGCCAGCCCCAAACCAGATCCACCGAACTTTCTTGTAGTGGAATTGTCCGCCTGCCTGAAGCTTTCGAAAATAAGAGCTTGTTTATCGTCAGGAATACCTATTCCAGTATCACGTACAGAAATTTGCAAAGTAACATTTTCTTTATCATCGGAACCGTCAATAGCTGAAACCTGAACAAAAACTCCACCCTGCTCAGTAAATTTTACAGAATTACCTACAAGGTTGTATAAAATCTGCTTAAGACGGGCTTCATCTCCGCAAACAATATCAGGGACATCTTCATCAATATCAATATTAAGAACCAAACCGCGACCAAATGCTTGAGGTTCCATACTTTTAACAATGCCGCGCAAAGAATCATGAAGACGAAATTCTTTAATTTCAAGCTTGAGCATGCGGGCCTCAACCTTTGAAAGGTCCAAAATATCATTTATCAATGTCAATAACTGGTCAGCAGAAAGGCGGACAATTTCTAAATTTTCAGCCTGTGATTCAGTTAAGTCGGGCCACAAAGTCAAATCCGTCATTCCGACTATACCGTTTAATGGAGTCCTGATTTCATGACTCATTGAGGCAAGAAAACGCGATTTAAACCTACTTGCTTCTTCAGCAGCGTCGCGAGCTTTAATGAGTTCACGTTCCATTTCCTTGCGACCAGTAATATCAATAAACGAGGCAACAGCTCCACCTGATCTTCCGCGCATAGGAGTTACTTCAAGCATATGCCAGAAGCTTTCTCCATTTCCTTTACCCTCAATAGCAAACTCAAGTGAAAATCGATCAGTCTCACCGCTTACAACCGCACCTACTCCTTCAAATAAAATATCAAGCTCGTTAACAAGACTCCCTGATGCAATTACGGCCTTACGAAAATCAAGTCCCTCAATCTCTGCCTCCGAACGTCCTGGCGCAAGCAAATCACGCCAAGAGTCATTAGCAACAATCAATTTTTCATCCGTATCAATAACAGCAATCTTAGCTGACATGGAAGCCAGAACGGAACTAAGTTGCTCTTCTCTGGCAATTAATTTTTGATTGGCTACGTCAAGCTGACGGGATTGGAGCAGTGTATTTTCATAAGTAGCAAGAAGCAGGTGGAAAACCTGCCCAAAGTCAGCCTTCAGTGAATGTTTTTCCCCGTGAAATTCAAAATCAACTTCCTGCATAATTACATTATCAGAGTCAAACGAATTCTGTTTGATAACAGATTCTATTCTGGAAAATAAGAAAGCCTCGTCATATGGTTTTGTTACAAAATTTGTTGCACCACTTTTAAGACCTCTGACGATATCCCCAGGATCAGAAAGACTCGTCAGCAATATAACCGGAACAGTTTTATGCTGTTTATTACTGCGTATTTTTTCACACAGTTCATAGCCATCCATCCCGGGCATAACAACATCACTTATAACCAAATCAATTTCTTTATCCCCAAGAATAGTAAGAGCCTTCTCCCCGTCAGAAGCAAGAGATACGCGAAAACCTTTTCCAAAAAGGAAATATTCAAGTTTTACGGCCTGAGTAAGGCTGTCTTCAACCACAAGAATATGATAATTATTCAAAGATTTTCTCCATAACTTTCAAGAAGATAACGGTTAATATCTGGCCCTATCTTTTCAAGAGGAAGAACCGAGACTGCTGCACCTAATTTTACAGCTTCACCAGGCATGCCAAAAATGATTGAAGTCTCTTTATCCTGCGCAATAGTATATCCGCCATTATGCCTGATTTCCAGCAATCCGTCAGCACCGTCACGCCCCATACCTGTAAGCAAAACTCCGACACAACCTTCTTTAAAGTTAGCTGCAACAGAACTAAACATCTCTGCAATTGTAGGACGGATACCATTTACAGCAGGGTTTTGTGAAAGAATAACCCGTCCTTTAGATGCCACTTGAATATGAGTATCCTCAGGTGCGAAATAAACTACTCCTGCTTTTAACAGTTCGTCTTGGACAGCAATTTTTATATTATGCCCAGTATTGTCGCGCAGCCAATTAACAAGACCTTGCAAAAAACCACTGGAAATATGTTGCACAATCAAAACAGGCACAGGTAAAGTTTTTGGTAAATCAAAAAGAATCTGTTTAAGAGCCAGCGGTCCTCCGGTCGAAGCACCTATACAAACAATTTTAGCTTTTGTATTTTTCACATTTTGCCGAAAATACTTCATTGGTTTAACGGGACGGTGTTCAACATTCTTCTGAACTCTATTTCGACGCCGAACAACCTTTACTTCAGACATTGAGCGCACTGACATAATAATTTCATTCATCCTTTCATGAAAGAACTTATCATTTAAAGACGGCTTGTTATGAAAAGCAAGCGCGCCTGTATCAAGCATTCTTAAGCCTATTTCAACATCGGAAGCACTATACACAGCACTAATAATTACTATTGGAACAGGAGTATGTTCCATAATACGTCTAGTAACAGCAAACCCGTCATAATCAGGAAGACTAACATCCATTGTCACAACATCAGGTTTTAATTCCTTAACCATTCTAAAAGCGGACTCTCCGTCTTCAGCACAGCCGACAACTTCTAAATCCGGCTCATTGGAAAAGAATTCCAAAAAAAATTTCCGAATAGAAGCTGAATCGTCAACAATTAAAATCTTAATCACTGCAACTCCACCTTAAATTAAAAAAAATCAACGTACTGGTTACTATATTGCATTTTAATAAATGCTTTGAAGTCACATAGAAAACAAAAAGTAAACACTTGTCTAAAAAACATCTCGTAAGCTAAGCTAACCGCTCAATAACCTCAAGCAGATTACCTTGGTCAAAACTGGACTTAACTATATAAGCATCTGCGCCAGCTTCAACACCTTTTTCGCGATGCTCTGCTGAACCTAAAGACGTTACCAAAACTATGGGCAAATTAGCACTACTTTGCATTTTTCGAATCTCAGAAGTAAGAATAAAGCCATCCATATGGGGCATTTCAACATCCGAGACAAGAATATCCGGCAAATCAGCTTTAACTTTATTAAGGGCATCAACTCCGTTTACGGCTGTAACAACACTATATCCGGCAGCCTCTAAAACATTTTTAAGAAGAGTACGTGAAGTAATTGAGTCTTCAGCAACAAGAACTGTTTTAACTTCTTTTTTACCTTTCTGATGTGCAAAAGATTGAACCTTTACACCTGAGCTTACTCCAATAGCAGTACGGATCATATCAGGTGCATGCAGAATCGGCACCAATTTTCCTGAATCAAGCATACTGAATCCGGAAACATTACGAACTCTTTTCAAAAGAGGCCCCATGGCCTTAGCCATGACATCATGTTCGCCATGTAATTCATCCATGCTGACAGCTACTGTATTTAATCCCTCTCCCATTATAAAAACCGGAAATGTATTTTTATCAGAGTTTTCAGAATTCAGCTCTAAGACATCAGAAAGATTGATTATTGGAGTCGGCCTATTTAAATAAAAAATTGTCTCTCTACTGTTAACAGACTGAATATCTTCCTGTCTAACAAGTAAAACCTTTTTCACTCCTGACTTTGGAACAACAAACTTTTGCCCGCAGGATTCAACAACTATTCCTCTAAATGACGTTAATGCAACGGGTATATTTAGAACAAAGCTTACCCCTTGCCCGAAAACACTTGAAATAGTGATGCTACCGCCTAAAGACTCAACTGTGTCACGAACGATTGCCATACCCAGACCTCTTCCTGAGAGGTCGGTTATTATCTCACAGGTAGACATACCGGAGTGAAAGATCAATTCTAAAGCAGACTGCGGATCCAGCTCAGACGCTTCTTCCTTGCTGACAATACCCTGTTTTAAAGCTGATTCTATTATTTTCTCAGGGTTAATCCCTTGTCCATCATCACTAATTTCGACTTTAACAAGATCCCGGTCACTTTGCGTAATATCAAACGAAATTTTACCGACAGTTTTTTTTCCTTTCTCCTGTCTTTCTTTATGGGATTCAATGCCGTGAGCAAGCGAATTTCGAACCATATGCATGAGGGGATCATGGAGCATATCGAGGATTCTGCGATCAATTCTGACATTCTCACCGCTGACACAAAACTCACATTGTCTACCAGTTTCCGCGCTAATATTTCTAACTATTCTTGGGTAGTCTTCGAGCAAAGAGGAGAATGGAAGCAGCATTGAGTTTTTGAATTCACTTAAAAGACTATCTACTTTTGATGCAAGATCCCACTGCGCCTTATGAGTTGCGGTAACAAGCCGGCCCAATCGCTTAGAAAAAGATTCAACCTTCTGTTCTAACTTTGCATAAAAATCAGTTTTATTTTCATCAGCATGGATTTTTGCTTCGGTAATAGTCTCATTTAAACTTTTAGAAAAATCTAAAAATTCAGCGTTTAGAAGACCTGCTTCCTGAGCACGCATTTTTTGAGAATTTCGTGAGAAAAGGAGCTCTTCTGTCTGCAACAGCAACCCAGTAAGAAACGAAGAACTTATTCTGACTGTTTCCGCCATAGACATTCTAGCAGGAGTAGTATGCAATTCAGGCTCACCGTTAGCAAGAGCCGCATCACTCTTTATACTCTGGCATAACTCTGAGTTATCACTTACAATCACTTCCTTTTTAACTTTTCTATTATCCGCATATTCTTCAGTTAAAGAAGGATCAGCTACAAACGTTGAAACAGGAGCATCAATAGGACAGGAAATAAAATCAGGAGCCTCTGTAAATTCCTTCATTTTTGCAATGGCTACAACCACAGGAGCGGATGAAATAGAAGCTTCTGAACTCTCTTCCTTATGAATAAGATTTTCAAGGATATCGAGCCAACCCAGCATCTGTCCAACAACATCCTTTGACGGTACAATACTGTTTTTTTTAAGAACAGAAAAAAACGACTCTAAAGTCTGACAAAAAATTTCCACTGCTCCAAGCCCGACAGCTCGTGCCGCCCCTTTTAAACTATGGACTTCACGATATGAAGACTCGACTAAGAGCGCTAAATCATTTGCTTCTGCCCCCTTATCTAATGCCATAAAATCAGAAGAAAGAACCTGAAGTCGTTCTCTACACTCACCTCTGAAAGCACCAAGTAGTCTTTCGCGTAAATCTCCATTTATCTGGGGCATCTATTATCCGAATAATTTGTAGATCTTACTAAGGATCTGATTAAAAAAACTGTAACAATCATCTAATAGTCATTGATCCGCTGACAACCTCGTTTACAATAAGCTCCGAAGCATTCAAAAGTTTTGCGCCGTCCAGTACAACAATTTTAGCATTGATTGTTCCTACAGAAAATCTATCAGAAGCGGCATTTCCTGCAGTGCGCGGCATGATATCATCATCCAAAACAGAAAAAACATCCGTAATTTCATCAATCAAAACAGCTAAGCTCATTTCCGAAGAAGATAAGACAAGTACCTTTTTTACTGCGGAAAACAAAGTTTGCTCAGACCCTCCTGAGGCACCTAGAAAAGACCGCAGATCAATAACCGGACAAATATGACCGCGAACGCTTATCACTCCTATAATAAAATCTGGAGTACACGGAACAGAGACTATATCTTCGGTCTCCAGAACTTCCTTTACTACAGATGTATCAAAAGCATAAGCATCTAGCCCCAGACTGAATTGAACATAATCCTTCGAATTACCGCTCAGGACAGATTCTATAACTGAATCATCAGAAGTTCTCTTACGGGCAAGTCTTACAGCTCTGTCTTTAAGCAACTCTTTATCATGTTCCTGCTGGATATATCGCGCAGTATCATTCTTTTTCATAATTTAGCCATTGTTTAAACTATATTATTTTTTACAAGTTTTATCATCTCAGCAAGCCTTCCAGCTGTTATTCCATCTGAATGCGGAATAGCCGTATTCTTGTCAATTTTTTCAACTTCTTGCAAGGAAATGCTGAAATGACGTGCAGCAGCAGAATTATTCTTTTGAGACAGATAAATATTACCCAGAACAAAATGTGCCATTACGAAACTACTATCTAAAAATATTGCTTTACGCAGCTCAGCTTGGGCTCCAGCTAAATCACCTTCAGACATCTTGATTTGCCCCAGCAAAAAATGAGGTGAAGGCGCAACCCGGTCGATTTCAATTGCTTTTATGCACCAGTTCACAGCTTCATCCAGCAAACCGGAATCTGCCTTTATTTCCGCAATGGCAAAAAGAACCTTTGCCGCAACATTACGTGGCAGATTGCTCTCAAGAGCTTCTTGGAGGCAAGACAGCGCCGCTGCGTAGTCACCACGCTTTCTAAGAGCACGCGCCTCTTCAACAGGGTTACAAAAGTTTGATTGTGAAGAAGTTTCAACCGAAATATCCACCAAATCAGATGGAATAATAGGTTCAGTGGAGTCAGAATAAAGCAAATCAGGCTCAGGGGTACAAAAGGTCAACTCTTCATTTTCAAGCATTAACTCATCAAATTCAATATCTTCTTCGGTCTCACTGGCTGGACATTGATTTAATTCATTATTATAAAAATTACTCAGAGTTTCATTATATTTTTGTGAATTATATTTTTCATTCTTCCTAAAAATAAGGGTAGCCCCGATATTAACAGGTTCAAATTTTCCATAAGCGGTTATTAACGCGGATTCACTTGGGGTAACAACTAGCCAACCATCCCAATTAAGGCTTTCCCAAATTTTATCCAGAACAAGCCGGACACCATCTTCTGAAAAATAGATCAACACATTCCGGCACAGAACAATATCCATACCCCACAAATAAGAAGGAAGAGCTTCACCGATAAGGTTTAATCTGGAAAAACTGACCATGTTTTTAATTGTTTTATCCAGTTGGAAAAAATTGGGATTGTCTGATTTGAAATATATCTTTTTAAAATTATTGGATTCTATCCGGAAAGACCATTTGCGATAATTTCCTTCAGACGCTTTCTGTAAAGCTTCACTGTCTACATCGGTTCCGAATATTTCACAGCGCACATTAGACCGGTGACACATTATTGCAATAGAATATGGCTCCTCCCCTGTAGCACATGCAACAGACCAAACGCGAACGGCGCCATGTCTACCGCTCCCCTTACCTCTTTTTTCATGCAGAACATCCTGTTCTAAAGCATTAAGAGTTACTGGGTCACGGAAAAAATATGTTTCGCCAATGGTCAGTTGATTGATAAAAATTTCAAAATATTCTTCATCAACATTAGGCGACAAGAGATGATCAAGGCAATCTTCAGCTGATTTAAATTTAGCTGTAGCATTTGTTACTTTTACAATTGCGGATTTCAAATCTTCCCATCTGTCGTGAGAAAATTTGAGCCCGTAAACTTTTCTGACAAGCTGGGACAGAAGATCAATTTTATTATCAGAAAGAGAATCATTCATCCGTATCAGTTCTTCCCTGTTCTTTCAGTGCGTCGAGAACTTCAAACAAAGTCTTTTCCTGTTCAGTGCTAAAAATTGAATTAAGATCCTGCATCAGAATAACATCATCCCCAAGACCTGAAAAAGACTTCAAATAAAAAACACCGGGCCAAATTTGACTTGAATCCTGAGATCTTTTTGGAGGAATCTCAACCACATCGTTTACTTCATCCGCAAGAATGGCAATTTTCCTGTTGCCAAGCCTGCTGAAAATTAAACGATCTGAAAGCAAAATATCGCGTTCTTCACTGCCTATTTTTTTGCGAACTCCGACAACAGGAACAATTGTTCCTCCATCGCTTACAACCCCTAAAACAGGATAAGGAGCATCAGGTACAGGCGTGAGTGAAACAGCCAACTCAACTTTATCTACAAGAAGAGAAGAAACAGCGAACTTGCAGGAGTCAACTTTAAATATAACGTAATCATTCTTGTTCATAGCCTACACCTCCACAGCAATTCGAAACAACAACTCAAAACAGTCATCAAAGAAATTATAATATAAAATCACTTTTCTTTTGAATGAGTTTTATCAAGTAATTTTTTATACTTTTGCATGACCCTAACAGCGTATTCTTTGGAACGATCAGGAAGCTTATCAGGTGATCCTGTATGATATGCACCGATTGCACGCCAGTTATACCCGTATCGGTCCAGACAATACCTCAAAATCCAAGCACCTAGTCTGACATTTTCTTCAGGTTCAATAGCCTTAGTAACATTAAGATCGAATTTTCTAAGCCAAAAAGAATTAACTTGCATCAAACCTATATCATAACTTTTAATCCTATTTTTTTTCAAAACATCAAGAGCTTCTTCTTTTGATTCAGGATAAATGCTACGTCCTTCTATGTTTAAGGCCCACGGATTATAACCGCTTTCGTACTCGGCGATAGCGCGAAGGATTTCAGGTTGCAGAGAAAATTCCTGAGCAACTTGATTAAAAAGAGGAAGCACTGAGACATGCTCACGACTTCCTAATTTTACGCGCTGCTGAACATCATGCCTGAAAGTATGAGAAAATTCTCTTTCTTTATTAATAGGAATAAACAAAAGAAACGTAATTGTACCGCATACAATAAGGTATAATACGATTAAAATTCTTGACACAGTATTAAATTCTTGAGCGGACCTGCTCAGCCTCTGACTCTTTACCTTGAACTTCAAGAGCAGCAGCAAGAGTTTCCCAGAATTCTTCTTTTCCTGGTTTAAGCGCTGCGCTTTGGCGGGCAAGGACCTCGGCAATCTGCGGGTCTTCACCACTTTCCAGATAAAGGCGGGCTAAAAGGTTCATTGCATAAGCATCATTATGATTGGCGTTAAGAGCCAGATGCAAATACTCGCGCGCTTTTTCCATATCCTGACGCGCGTAAGAAATTCTTGCCAGATGCCTCATGGTAAGAGAGTCCCCTCCCTTAAGCTCCGAAGCCTTTAGATAAAACTGTTCTGCCTCATCAAGTCCGATATCATGTTCTGCCAGTACTCCAAGCCTCACAAGGCTAAAAACATTGCCCGGTTCAAGCTTAAGGCAACGTTCGTAAGCACTTCTCGCCTCTTCACGGTTACCTAACATCTGACAGGCCCACCCCAGATTATAAAGAGCCATTATATTACTGGGAGTTATTTCGAGAACCTGTTCAAACTGTTTACGTGCCTGCTCCGGCTTGCCAAGTTGAGCATAACAGATACCGAGAGAATTACGCGCTAAGATATTGTCGGAATCAGCCAGAAGAGCCAGCCTGAACTCCTCTACTGCTCCATAAATATCACCATCAACATAAAGCCTGTCACCAGCGATATTGAGAGAAACAGAATCAAACTGCGCAACCATAGGTTTTTCCATCATCATTGCATGATCGAGACCTTTACGACAGTTATCTAAAATTTCACTGCGCCTATAATTCAGAAATGGGAAAGAAGCGACTCCTGCAGATAAAGCAATGTCAAAATCAGCTTCGCACTCTCGGACAAGTTTCAGAATTATTTCCATAACAGAATCAGAATCCTGCTTTGGAAAAAAATAAATAAGGCTGTTTAGACTGTACCTGCCGCCGGTATGATCAATTTCAAAAATATTCTCAGCTCTTGATGCTATTTTTTGAACTTCCGCGTCGGTTATTTTTTGAAAATTTCCACCCTGATCAGTGACCCCTGCTGCAAGCCTTATCACTGCAACAGAAAACTTATCCATATTCTGTCTCAAGCGACTGTAACGTCCTATAAATTCTTTATAACGGAAAAGACCAGTCACCATATCACGCTGAGGGGTAGCCGAAGTTTCCGGACCTGCCTGTGCATCAAAAAAACTATCTTTCTCGTCAAGCAACGTCAGTCTATCACCGGCAGTTACAGGCCACGCCGTATCACTTAAGTGAAGAATTTCAGCAAATGCAATCTCTTCTTGAACTTCAATAATTACAACTTCAGCCTTGTACATAGTAGGGTAAGAACCAGTGATTCTCTCATCTTCAGTAAGTTGAACCTGAGTACCAGCCTGATAATCCGGCGACCATACAAGAAATCTTCCACCCTCTCTGGCATCAACGCTCTGACCAATGCTGAGCGCAACACGCTGTAGGGGAAGAATCTCAAGAACCTTACCACCTTTCTGTAAAATATCTGAATAAGCAAAAACACAGTTTCGACCGAAATCTTTCGCGGTGGCAATGGCTTTAGCCGCCTTACGCATAAGTATTCTGCCCTGCTCGGTCGCGCTACGTTTAAAATGAGGCCCAGATAAACTCTGAGGATAGTTTGCAAACCCTGCACTGGTGCTTATTCTTAAGATGTCCCCTGTTACAGGGTCCTCGACATGAAGCCGCTCGACAATTTCACGCATTTTTTCCGCAAGCTGTGCACAGACCTTGGGTCTGCCGTCAGGAATAAGAAATGCAAATTTATCTTCAAAAAGACGAGCGCAGACTACTGATTCGAATGCTGCATCACAAACGGCTCTGCCGACTTCTGCTACAATCGAATCACCTAATGTATATCCGTATCGATCATTGACACGCTGGAAGTTATCAAGATCAAGAACAACAACCCCAACAGACCCGCTGAAAGTCGGGATGCCTGGATCTTTACATCCTCTTGGAGCAGGCATCATGCAATTTTGGATGAGATCCAATTCCTTAACCAGCTTAACCATGAAATGTTCACGGGTAGCCATTCCTGTAAGGCTGTCTGTAATAGAAATTTTATAGAGAAGTATCTTTTCTAGAGCACTTGTTGCTAAGGCTTCAAGGTATCGAGGAACAGTTTTGGGAGCTTTGAGGTTTACGCCTCTGGCTATAAAGTAACAGAGGTTACGCCCTTGAAGCTTCAAAGGTAGCATCAAATGCTTTTCTTCTTGATTATAGCGCGTAGCAAGAGACTGTTGACTTCCTCCTGTAGGCTTAGGAAAATAAAGACTATAGGAGTCAAAAGGGAGAAACTCATTAATCAGATCCTTAAGAGTGTGCTCATACCGGATCAGATCTTGCGGAGTCAGACATATTCCATCTTTAAAAAGGCTATCCTTGTTCATAAAAAATGCAATAACCCGCAAAGGGCTTCAATACAAGCAGCTATTTAAACAGGACGGCAGAATATTTTAAAATGTAATTTAAATCGAATAAAATTACACAGAAACTATAGACATAAAACACTGATAAGAGTAACTAGAAATTCAGTACATAACTGTATAAAAATTAGTTTATATAAGGATAACCTAAAACATTTAAATATGAAAATTATTACAAGTCCAAAAGAACTACAACAAATAAGCCGAGACCTGCGCAGACAGGGTAAAACCATCGCATTGGTCCCCTCAATGGGATATTTTCATGAAGGCCATCTGACTTTGATGGAAGCAGCTAAAAAACGCGCTGACAAAGTTATCGTTTCACTTTTCGTCAACCCAACACAGTTTGGCCCTGGTGAAGACTTAGACAACTATCCGCAAGATCTTGAAAAAGATGCGAGCCTTGCCCGCGAAAAAGGTGTTGATATCCTTTTTACGCCTCAAAAAAGTCAAATGTATTTTCCTGACCATTCCACATGGGTCGAAGTACCAGAGCTGGCCGAAAATTTATGTGCCAAATCACGCCCGGTACATTTCCGAGGGGTGGCTACAGTTGTAACTAAACTTCTTATGACTGCACTACCTGACATAGCTATTTTCGGAGAAAAAGACTGGCAACAGCTCGCTATAATCAAACGAATGGTAAGAGATTTAAACATTCCGGTTGAAATTGTAGGACATCCGATTGTCCGCAACGCAGACGGTCTGGCTTTAAGCTCCCGTAACATATACCTGACCGACGATGAAAAAAAACTTGCCCCCATGCTCCAGAAAGGACTAAGGACAATCAAAGAACTAGCCGACAAGGGTGAAAACGATGCCAAGGTTCTTATAGAAAAACTTACTAAGTTCTATAATGATATGATACCCGGCAGCAAAATAGACTATATACAGATAGTCCATCCAGAAAATATCTCAATAATCGATAAAGTTGACGGTCCGGCATTATGTGCTGTGGCTGTCCGCTTAGGAAAAGCAAGATTAATAGACAACTTGCTAATTAGAATGTAACTTGTAGGCCTATTTGTTCATATTAATGAAAAAAATGAACCTAATGCCTTAATATTACGACGAGTGTTAACGGGAAATGGTTCCGTTAAGCTCATTTTATTCACATCAGGAGGAACTTTAATGATCAGCAGCAAAGGCAAGTACTTTTTTACCTCTGAATCCGTAACAGAAGGTCATCCAGATAAAGTGGCCGACCAGATTTCAGACTCAATCCTTGACGCCCTGTTAACTCAGGATCCAAATGCACGAGTCGCATGTGAAACTCTGGTAACCACCGGCATGGCTTTTATCGCCGGTGAAATTACTACAAGCGGATACGCCGACTTTCAGGCAATCGTTCGCGACACTATCCGTGAAATCGGATACGTAAACTCAGATATGGGTTTTGACGCTGACACTTGCGCAGTTATATCTTCTATCGACAAACAGTCTGTAGACATCGCACAGGGCGTTGACCGCAATTCCCCAGAAAGCCAGGGCGCCGGTGACCAGGGCATGATGTTCGGTTTCGCATGTAAAGAGACCGAAACTTTAATGCCTGCACCAATTTACTGGTCACACCAACTTTCACGCAAACTTGCTGAAGTCCGTAAAACAAATGTTCTCGACTATCTTCGTCCAGACGGAAAAACTGAAGTGTCTTTTGAATACTTCAACGGCAAACCAGTCCGCATTGCAGATGTTGTTATCGCAGCACAGCACGATGACGGCATCGAGCAGCAGCAGATTTATGACGACATCAAAAAGGAAGTCGTTTTAGCAACTCTTCCTGCTGATATGATTGATGAAAAGACTCACATTTACATCAACACCACAGGTCGTTTCGTTATCGGCGGCCCTATGGGTGACTGCGGCCTTACCGGTCGTAAAATTATCAACGACACATACGGCGGAATGGGTAACCACGGTGGTGGAGCTTTCTCAGGCAAAGACCCATCCAAAGTTGACCGTTCCGGTGCATACATGGCTCGCTACATTGCCAAAAATATAGTAGCTGCCGGACTTGCAGAACGTGCTGAAGTTCAGGTCGCTTACGCTATCGGTGTAGCAGAACCTGTATCCGTTCTGGCAACATCTCACGGAACTGGCGAAGTTCCAGATGAAGTTTTGACTAAAGCAGTCAAAGACGTATTCGACCTGCGCCCATGGTACATCTCACAGAGACTTGATCTTAGACGTCCTATCTATAAGGACTCCGCTTGTTACGGTCACTTCGGTCGCAACAACCCTAATTTCACTTGGGAAAAAACCGATGCAGTAGCTGACCTCAGAACCGCTTGCAAAATCTAACAGCAATCTGAATTCACTTTGTTTTGATGATCCCCGAAAACTATTTTGGTTTTCGGGGATTTTTTTACACTTGAGAGTCTGTCTCGAACCATGTAAAGGACTCCTTACAAATTGAAAAATAAGCGAGGAATAACATATGAGTGCTCTTAAAGTTTCAGAAGTCACAGCAACTCCGGAATTTAATATATTCTACTTTGCAGAATTAAACGGTTCCACCCGCATTGAACAAACCCTCATGGAAAGCCTTGAAAAATATTGGAACCAATGGCTACCCCACCTTAAAGCTTTTAAACTTGAAAAGCCTGCAGGCGGAAAAGGAACTGATTTTCTGCTGTTATATCTTGAAAAAGAAGTTGAAGATGCTGTCGAAGAAATCTGGCAGGAAACTCCTACAGAAGGCCTCGCACACCACAACCTTGCAATAACACTGATCATGTCTGCAGCGCAAAGTCTGCTTCCAGAACTGGAAGAAGGTAAATGTGCTCCGCTTCCTAAACCTGGTGAAGCCGTTCTTGAAACATTCAAATCTCTTGGACTCGAATGGAATCAGGAAGGGACAGTAAACAGACAGTACGCTGTATTCACCCCTCACCCTTATTCCGGTGGATGTGAAGTTTGCTACCTTGAAGAAAATTGCCCAAAGAGCAAACTTCGCAAATAATATTTTTTAGAATCAACAAAACATCAAAAAAAGAACCCCGCCAGAACAATTGTTCTGGCGGGGTTCTTTCTTGATTATATAATGCGATACTAATCTGTAAAAGCAACTGATTGCAGGCGAGTTCTTTCACCGAAAAACTTATCGATATTTTCACGTTCCGAAGAAAGGATCTGCATTTCCGAAAAACCTATATCACCGGACACGCCGCCATACATTTTAAGAGCCTGATCAATAAATTCAGCTTCCACAAAACAAGCATTAAGTGCATAAGTACGACCATCCCACTTAAGCTTAATTTTTAACAAAGGATTACGTGTACTAGGCTCTGAAACGAGGTTCCCAGTGCGAACCAAGGTATCCCGAACATTTTGCTTAAGCATTGCACTGAACTTGCTTAAATGTTCTGTGAATGAAGGTTCAAAAGCTACATAATAATAGGGGTCAACCTTTAAAGCTATGGACTTGCCTGGAATATTAAAAATAAAAGGACTTTCGACAAAAGCCTTGCCAATACCTCTTTGCAACCGATCAATGCGAGTCTGATAATCTTGTAAGGACATTATATAATCCCCCTTTGAAAATCCTAATACATCAAATTAGCCTGTATTTCAAAGCATTTTACTCTCTGAAAGCCTGTTTCATCAGATGATTACCAAGTCCGCCCAGATCTTTAGGCGTGTAGCCAAATACATCCTGCCAATTCTCGGTCGATTCCATACAAAAATACATCTGCTTATCCATCCCATGCTTGCGAAGTCTATCAACTATAAACTTAAACTGGCGCACACGCAGCGGTCTGAGTAAACGCATCTTGTTATCATTACCAACAATAAATTCATCAAAAATATAAGTTGTTTCAGGAAAGTTACGTTCAATTATTGGCTTTAAATGAGGCATATGCCTGAAAGACCCCATGCTCAAGTAAGCAATATTTTCAGGCTTTAAATAATCAAATATCATATCAACAATTTCAGCATACCCTTCACGCCAACCTTCAAAACGAATAATCGGATCGAAATGCAAACACACTTTAAATCCTGCTTCAGCGCAGACTTTTGCAGCTTCGAGCCTTTCCTTCAAAGTCGATACACCGAATTCTTCATATTCATTCACAAAAGGAGCGTTTAGAGACCACGCTGGCAGAACTCGGTCCGTTCTTTTCACACTGTCCATCCATGAAAGGTCAATTACCTTGGATTTAAGTTCAAGACATACATTGGGGTAATCTCCCAGAAATTTAATAAGATCTTGACTATACCCGGTGACAGCCTCAAGTGCCAACGAATCTGTAAATTCTCCAGTTCCAACACGAAATCTAGCCCCGGGATCAGCGGAAAAAGCTTTACCGAGTTCAGCAAACAGATCTTCCTGATTAGCCCAGACTTTCAAAACTTTGTCCTGAAAATATGCCTGTAAAATACAATAAGAACAGGCCATCGGACAGTTTTCTCCGATATGAATAATACGATATCCGCAGCAATGATAATAACTTGTGCCAGGGCAAAACCTCAAGAATTTACCTTTATATTCTTTAAGGTAAAGCGACTGCCCTTCACCTAGTGCTTCATGAGGGAAATTTTCAGGATCAACTATTTCAACAGGAAGATCTGGAAGTCGCCCAGTGACTCTTTCTGTCAAAGGAGCATCGACCATAGTCCGGTCTACATATATCTTTTCAATTCCTGTCAGGTGTGATGGAATTTGTATTTTCTTATCCATTACTTATCCCTGCCGATTTCAAAAAGTTTATCCCAGTCACCTGACTTTTGAATAGAATTCAAATCTTCAACAGCCTTTTGCAAAACTTCTCGCGACTTGAAGCGGGTTTGAAGCAGAACTTCTCCTGTTTCAAAATTACCTGCAGATTCGACCCGCCATTTTGTACCCGTGCAAATTTCAGCGACAATTGTTTCATGAGTTTTAAGAAGTTTACTATATTCTGGAGAGCGAAGCTGTTTCGCAGCTTTGCAAAGACGCGCAACACCATCTTTGGGAGATTCGTTTTCTTTTACAGGAGACAGATCATACTCTGATATTAGAGTCGCTACAGATTTTTTATCTCTTCTAGAGGTCTCATAAAGCCATGTTAAAAAATTTACAGCATTTGAACGGGACCAACCCAATTTTTCAAAATAAGGTAAAACAGCTTTTTTATCATCATCAGAAAATTTTGATAAGATTGATACAGCCGCAAGAGGGAATTTACCGGACTTAAGAATGTCATCAAACTCCAACGGTAACCGCAGCCATTCAAACCAGAGTTTTAATTCTCTATCCTTGTACTTTATGCCTAAAAGAGACGCGACTCGTTTGGACAGTTCTTCTTCGGATACACGATTATGGAAAAATCTGAAAACAGTCAGCTTAAGAGCATCATCTATAACTCGTCTCCTGTTCTCTTCCATATGAACTAATGCCCGCGAAATATCTTCTCTGGCGTCCACAAAAATACCCGACACATTCAAACCTAGCTTTTCAGCGGCAAGAACCCTTGATCTCCCGGCAAGAAGAACAACTTTATTTCCGTTCTTTGCAAGGAGAACAGGTACAAGCTGCCCTACTGTTTTTATAGAACTGATAAACTCGTCATCTAATAAAGATGGGTAAAGCAACCATTCCCCGCAGCAGTCTATTTCAGCTGGGTCAAAACTGTATATTTGAGTATCAGTCACTATAAAAAACCTCCAAATCAAATCATTATTTTTTTCTTGTTTAACGGGTACCTGCAAAGCAACATTCATTAATTCTCTGTGCTTGACATGTTGGCAATGGTGTCACAATATGTGCTAACCATTGTAATAGTATAAGTTGCACAATAGTACTGGGAGCAGAGACTTCTTGTCTCGGCTAATTGAACATTCAGAGAAACGGAGTTGTGAATGTCTGAAGCCTTAAAGAACCAACGGACTTATGCACTTGTAGGCCATAGCGGTTGTGGTAAAACATCGACCGCAGAAATGCTACTTTTTAACACAGGCGTAATTGATCGTCTCGGCAAAATCGAAGAAGGAACAACATCCCTCGATAATGAGCCTGAAGAAATTAAACGCCGCGGATCAATTCAACCGGGATTTGCCGGTTACAAATGGAAGAAAAACAACCACTACCTTATTGATACTCCGGGTGATCCAAATTTTTGCGGAGACCTTCCATACTCTTTAACCGCATCTGATGGCGTTATCTTTACCATCGACGCAGTGGACGGAGTCAAGCCTCTTTCCCGTAAAATCTGGGCAGCAGTTGAAAAAGCTGCACTTCCTACAATAATTTTTATTAATAAAATGGACCGTGATCGAGCAGATTTTGACTCCGCGTTCAACAGCCTTAACTCTTCGCTCGGCATCAACCCCGTACTGCTCCAGTATCCAATAGGAAGCAAGGAAAATTTTAAAGGGTTTGTCGATATGCTTTCCGGTACAGCATATATGTTCGAAGAAAACGGTAAAATTGCCAAAAGCGATATTCCTAACGACCTTGCAGAAGAAATTGAAATTTTACGCGAAACCATGATTGAAAACATCGCCGAAAGTGATGAAAACCTCATGGAAAAATATCTTGAAATAGGAGAACTTACCGCTGAAGAAATTACTGAAGGATTATCCTTAGGTATAAAAAACCGTACAATCTTCCCTGTTTGTTTAGGTTCTGCTCTTGAAAACAAAGGTGGATCTTTCTTACTGGAGATGGTCCAGACTTATCTCCCCTCTCCTCTTGAACACGCGGATTGGCAGGCAGAAGACGGTTCAACCAGAGCTTCTTCTCCCGATGCTCCCGTTGCATGCTTTATTTTCAAAACATTGGCAGACCCGTTTGCCGGACAGCTAACTATCTGCCGGGTTCTATCAGGAACAGTAACCGGGGACCTAACCCTGACAAATCCAGCAAGAAATTCCAAAGAAAGACTTGGAACACTTCAATTGCTTAACGGAAAAGAACAGCATCCTGCAAAAGGACCTGTTGGGCCGGGCGCAATAATAACCCTCGCTAAATTAAAAGAGACATTCACAGGCGACACTCTCTGTGACGAAAAAGATCCGTTTGAATTGAAAAAGCCAAAAGTTGCTCCACAGCTGATAACTTTTGCACTTGCTCCTGCAGAAAAAGGTGAGGAAGATAAAGTCTTTCAAGCTATTATGAAACTTCTTGTAGAAGATATCAATTTAACGCTTTCTCGCGACGGTGAATCTGGTGATATTCTTCTTTCCGGCATGGGACAGAATCATATTGAAATTTCAGTTGAAAAGGCAAAACGTCGTTACAAGACGGATATAATATTAAAAACACCAAAAGTTCCTTATCGCGAAACAATTAAAGGCTCAGCAGAAGTTCAAGGAAGATATAAAAAACAGTCAGGTGGACGCGGACAGTTCGGGGACTGCTGGATAAGACTTGAACCGCTACCCAAAGGTGAAGGATATAAATTTGTTAATTCAATCGTCGGCGGCGTAATCCCGAAGCAATACATTCCTGCTGTTGATAAAGGTGTTCAAGAAGCTGCAACAAAAGGGGTACTGGCCGGAGCACCGATTATCGATTTTCAAGTGACTCTTTACGATGGTTCATATCATGCTGTGGATTCTTCGGAAATGGCATTCAAAGTTGCGGGGTCCATGGCTTTCAAAAAAGCATGTGAAGCTGCCGGGGTAACACTGCTTGAACCAATTATGAATATTCTTGTTGAAGTTCCGGATGAATTCATGGGAGATATTATTGGTGACCTTTCAAGTCGCAGAGGAAAAGTTTTAGGATCTGGTTCAACTGCCGGAATAACTGAAGTTAAAGCTCATGTTCCGATGTCTGAAATATTACAATATGCACCGGACCTGCGCTCTATGACCGGAGGACAGGGAACATTCACCATGGAATTTTCTCATTACGAAGAATGTCCATCCCAGATAGCTGAAAAAATTATATCTGAATATGATTCCCCTGTTGAGGATTAACGAAAGTTAAAACGAGTCCACTAGTCTTTATGAATAGCCCTAAAATCAATTAACAGTTTCAAATTATTACTATATGGCTGTGAGGTTAACCTCACAGCCATTTTTGTGTAAAACCTTTGATCCATTATACGACAACGGCTTTATACACTAAACTTTTTCTTTTTAAGATCTACTCTTGTTTCCCGTGCTAAATTAAACTATCAAGTTAATGGTTAAAGAATGCAAAATTCCAAAGCATATCTTTCGGGATCTAATTTATCTTTAAATATTTATATCATCATATTTTTATTAACTTTTAACACTAAATATTTATCTACAACAAAAATGCTAAGACTTATATATTTCTACTTACTGTTTTTTCCACAAACTATTTTTTATTCTTTCGTAATCATTTTTTCTAAAACTCAAAAAACTTTCCACTGGTGCGAACGGACCTGGGGAAAGGCCATGATAAAAAACAGTGGATGCGAATTTGATGTAGACCTCAGTGCTCTTGATGAAAATCAAACTTACGTTTTCATGGTCAATCACCAAAGCTTTTTCGACATTCCTTTGCTGTTTCATTTTTTAAGCCCATGGCAGTTTAAGTTCGTCGCAAAAAAATCCTTATTTAAGTTCCCTATATTCGGTAATGCAATGGCTGCGGCAAAACATATTTCAATTGATAGAGAAAACAGCAGAAAAGGAATGAAAGACATTCAACATGCTGTAGATGTCGCAAACAGTGGGCATTCTCCATTAATCTTTCCTGAAGGAACACGGAATCCCAATCCTAATAAGCTTTTACCCTTTAAAATCGGCGGAATGATTCTGGCTTTAAAATGTCAAAAACCAATAGCTCCAATATTAATGGTTGGGCCTGAAAAAGTTCTTTATAAAGGTAAGCTTATAATGAGTCCTTGCCAAAAAATTAAAATTAAAGCTCTCCCTCCTATCGATACAAGTAAGTATTCCTTAAAGGAAAGGGAGAAAATAAAAGAAGATTTACAGGATATTATGGATAAAGCTTATGCGGAGATGAGGAATGAGTGAGCACCAGCTAACGGTATGCCCACTTGGTGGACTTGGAGAAATCGGCCTTAACTGCATGATGCTCAGCACTGAAGAGAATGTCGTTATTGTAGACTGCGGGCTACTCTTTCCAGACAATGCTCTTTTTGGTGTAGATGTTGCCATTCCACGGTTTGACCATATTCTTGCTCTGAAAGATCGCCTTAAAGCGATTGTTTTAACTCACGGGCATGAAGATCATATCGGAGCACTGCCGTGGCTTCTTCCTTATATTAACGTACCTGTTTACGGCTCTAAATTTACTCTGGGTTTGGTTGAAAACAAACTACAAGAACATAATCTAATTGATTACGTCGATCTGCGCGAAGTTAAAGCCTATGACAGAGTTCAGTTCGGTGATTTATTTTTCAACTTTTTCCCAGTCTGTCACTCGATAATAGACGGCTTTGCACTCGGGATTGAAACTCCTGTAGGAAGAATCATACATACAGGTGATTTTAAAATAGACCGCACTCCTCTTGATGGGCATGGAACTGACTTAAATGCCATCAAAGAATTTTCAAGCCAAGGAGTAACCCTACTTCTTTCAGATTCAACCAATATTGAACAGGACGGATACGCCCTGACTGAAAGAGACATTAAAGGGGCCATGCGCAATATATTTGAAGACGCGGAAGGACGCATTTTAGTAACTCTTTTTTCGAGTCATATCCAGCGGATGCAGGAAATATTCGACCTTGCAGCTGAAACAGGCAGAAAAGTAGCAATCAGTGGTAGAAGCCTTGCCAGAAATATTGATCTGGCCAGAGATCTGGGACAGATACGCATTGCATCTTCCGCAATTGTAGAAATAGAAGATCTACCATACTACGATAATCACGAAATAGTTATATTGGTAACAGGTTCACAGGGAGAAGCTCTTGCCGCACTTTCACGGCTTTCAACCGCAGAGCATCGCCAACTCAAGATACATAAGGGTGACCTTATCCTCATGTCTTCCCGCTTTATCCCTGGTAATACAAAAGCTATAACACGAGTCATCAACAGACTTTATAAGCTTGGGGCAGAAGTCCTTCATGAAAAAAAACATGGTATTCATGCATCGGGCCACGCACACAAAGAAGAACTGCGAACCATGCTTGAAACGGTTAAGCCTAAATATTTTATTCCTGTCCACGGTGAATACAGACATCTGGTTAAACATTCCAGACTCGCAGTTGAAACAGGCGTAGCTCCAGAAAGAGCTTTAGTTATTGAAGACGGCGAACCTATCACCTTTCTGACTCACGGAATCCGTGTTGAAGAAGCAATACCAGTTCAATGCACACTTGTAGACGGTAAAGGTGTCGGCGATGTAGGTCAGTCTGTAATTAAGGAGCGACAACTTTTAGCAGGAGAAGGACTCGTCATCGTTAGCATAGTTATTGACGTTAACACCGGAGAAATCATTCGCGGGCCGGAAGTTACTTCCAAGGGATTTGTTTTTGAACAGAAATATTCACATGTCCTTGAAGATGCTAAATGTATAATCTTAGATGTTTTTGAAAATATTCCTCCGGGACAGACCGTTAAACTTAAAGAAAGAATCCGCTCAGCCTTACGAAGATTTTTCCGTAAAGTTTTAGGCCGCGACCCCGTGGTAATCCCGCTCATTATTTCTCTGACCGGGAACGAAGCTCAGGAGATAGACTCCAAATGCGAAATTTAAATCTATAACTACCTGTAATTTAGCCCGAAAGAACACATGATATTTTTTTAAAGTTATGATAAGTTACCCCAATTATAATAAAAAAACTTAAAGGGTTAAAATGAAAGTCTTTAGAATTAAACACAACGGGTCAGTATTTTACGCAACTATCGAGGACAATAATTTTTTCAAACCACTGTTGTCAAAAGATAATGAGAAGAGTCTTCTACCAGCTACGGAATGCACAATACTGCCGGTAGCCGTACCTTCAAAAATAATATGCGCCGGCCTTAACTACCATGAGCATGCTCGTGAACTGGGTATGGAAATTCCTGAAGACCCCATGATTTTCTTTAAACCGCCGTCTGCTGTAATCGGTAACGGTGATAAAATAGTTATTCCGGCCATGTCCGAACAGGTTGATTTTGAAGGTGAGCTGGCAATTATTATCGGCCAGACTGGGAAAAATATACTGCCGGAAAACGTAGCAAAACATATCTTTGGATACACCTGTGCCAACGACGTGACAGCCAGAGATCTTCAAAAAAAAGATACAATTTTCGCGCGAGCCAAAGGATTTGACACCTTTGCTCCCATAGGACCATGCATTGAAACCGGAATTACTGATCCAAACTCTCTATCACTAAGAACAATAGTGAACGGCAAGGTTAGGCAGGAAGGTAATACCTCAGACATGATTTACAATCCAGTACAGCTTGTAAGTTTCATTTCTCACATTATGACTCTTACCCCGGGTGATGTCATCTTGACAGGAACTCCTCCAGGAATCGGAACATTATCCCCAGAAGATAAGGTAGATGTGGAAATAGAGGGCGTAGGTATTTTATCCAATACAGTAATAAATCATGAACCTATCCGCACACCTGTGCAATAGGAAGCATGGCTCGACCTAACGGTGAATTTACAGTTCTTTTAAAGTATTTTACTTTTGCTCGCATTCGGGGTTGATTTCAAATCATTTTTCCCGTAATTGTGCGTAGCTAAATTCGCACACCTTGGTCGAATAAGGGTGCTTTACAAATGTTGTGAAGTCTGTTGATGCCAAGGTGGAAGATAAAACCCAGGAGAATTATTATGGCTTATGTAACTATGAAACAAATGCTGGAAACAGGCGTTCATTTCGGTCACCAGACTCGCAGATGGAATCCTAAAATGCGTCCTTACATCTTTGGCGCACGTAACGGAATCCACATCATGGACCTCCAGCAGACTGTTAAACTTTTCCGTAAAGCTCACGACTTCATTGCTGACTCTGTTGCAAAAGGTGGAAAAGTACTTTTCATCGGAACTAAACGTCAGGCTCAGGAAGCTGTTGCAACTGAAGCTGCACGCGCAGGAATGTTTCATGTAACACATCGTTGGATGGGTGGAACTCTCACCAACTTCCAGACAATCAAACGTCGTATTGATCGCCTTAAAAACCTTGAAGAAATGTTCGAAGATGGTTCCATCAAACGCTTCCCTAAAAAGGAAATCGTAATGATGGGCCGCGAGGTTAAAAAACTTACCCTCGCACTCGGCGGTATTAAAGATCTCAACGGAGCTCCTGCCGTAGCATTCGTCATTGACCCCAAGCGTGAACATATTGCTATTCTTGAATGCCGCAAACTCGGTATCCCAGTAGTTGCTGTTGTTGACTCTAACTGTGACCCAGACTTGGTTGATTACATCATCCCAGGTAATGATGACGCTATCCGCGCTATTAAGCTGTTCGCAGCTCACATGGCTGATGCATGCATCGAAGGTGCAGCTCGTCGCAAAGAAGAAACTACTATGGTAGAAGAAAAAACTAAAGCAACTGAAAAAGCTGTTGCTCCTGAAACTAAAGAAGAAGAAACTGCTCAGGAGGCTAAGTAATCATGGCTGCTGTTACCGCCCAGATGGTAAAATCCCTACGCGAACTTACCGGTGTAGGCATGATGGATTGTAAGAAAGCACTCGCTGAATGTGATGGTGATGAAGAAAAAGCTGTTACCTACCTTCGCGAAAAAGGACTTTCTAAAGCTGCTAAAAAAGCTGGCCGTACTACAAGTGAAGGACTTATCGGGTCTTACATGCACAGCAACGGTAAGCTCTCTGCTATAGTTGAAGTTAAATGTGAAACTGACTTTGTTGCTAAATCTGATCAGTTCATTCAGCTTACTAAAGATGTTGCTATGCAGGTTGCTGCTACCAACCCACTTTGTGTAAGCCCTGATGAACTTCCTCAGGATATTCTTGAAAAAGAAAAAGCAATTTACCTGCAGCAGGCTATCGAAGAAGGTAAACCTGCTAATATCGCTGAAAAGATCGTTATTGGACGTATTCAGAAATATTACAAGGAAGTTTGTCTTCTTGAACAGCCTTTCATTAAAGATGACAAGAAATCTATCAAAGACTTAGTTAACGAAACTATTGCTATTCTCGGTGAGAATATGCAGATAGGTCGATTCGCACGCATCAACCTTGCTGAAGCAGCAAGTGGTGCAGAAGAAGCCGAAGAAGAATAAGACGGATTATAAAACGGGCCGCAAGGCCCGTTTTTTTTGCCCGATTTTTAGATACTTGGCAGCTCTCCTGCCGAAGGACGAGATCAGTAAAAGAATTTTCCCTATATGCCTTTACACCACGCAGTAAACACCCGAGCCGGAAAGAACGACATCTGGACTTTAGGAGACATCGCGATGGAAAAAATTTCAACTCAGATTCAATACGGAGTAACAACTCGTAAGAATTTGAGTTTTTTTAGGGAACAATTTTACTATGCCGAGTTCATTGAAGCAGACTCTCTGTTATCAAAAACTCATATATATTAAAAAAACAGTTAATGCTTACCGGAAGCTTAAGTGTGGAGAATATCCTACTACTCAAAGCATAGCTTTTCCGGATCTGCTTCTACCCATAACCGGACAATGTCCGCGGAAAAACGTGGTAAACTATGGACAAATTGCACTATTCACGAGTAATGATCAAACTCAGCGGTGAAGCTCTCGCCGGTGATCAGCAGTTCGGTATTGAACCTGCGGCAATTAACAAGTTTTGTAGAGAAATTGCAGCTGTAGCCAAAACCGGAGTACAGGTTGCTTTAGTTATCGGCGGAGGAAATATTTTTAGAGGCTTATCCGCTTCAGCTAAAGGAATGGATAGATCTTCAGCCGACTACATGGGAATGCTCGCAACTGTCATGAATGCCCTTGCTGTTCAGGACGCACTTGAAAAACTTGACTGCGACACACGAGTGTTGTCAGCTATCCCGATGCAAGCTGTTGCCGAACCTTATATACGCCGCAGAGCTATCCGCCATCTTGAAAAAGGACGCGTAGTTATTTGTGCTGCTGGAACAGGTAATCCCTTTTTCACAACAGATACAGCTGCTGCTCTCAGAGCAATGGAGCTTAAGGCCGAGGCAATTATTAAAGCTACCAAAGTTGACGGAGTCTATGATAAAGACCCTATGAAATATTCAGATGCAGTTAAATTTGAATCTATCACTTATATTGAAACTCTTGAAAAACGAATCGGGGTTATGGATTCCACAGCTATTTCATTAGCCATGGATAACAACCTGCCCATAATTGTTTTCAACCTTTTTGAAGAAGGTAATATCACAAGGGTTGTCAAAGGTGAAAAGATCGGAACAATAGTTCATGGAGGAAAGAATGATTAATGAAATTATGTCAGATGGCATTAAAAGAATGGAAGGAGCTCTAACCAGTCTCAGCGGTGACTTTGTAAGACTGCGCACAGGAAGAGCTTCAACCGGCCTGATAGATCATGTTAAGGTTGATTACTATGGAACTCCCACTCCGATAAACCAGCTGGCTTCAGTTGCTGTGCCGGATTCCCGCACAATTACTATACAGCCATGGGATAAAGGAGCATTCGCTCTGATTGATAAAGCTCTGCTTAAGTCCGACTTGGGACTGAACCCTGTTAACGACGGAAAACTTATTCGCATCAGCATTCCGCCTTTAACTGAGGAACGTCGTAAAGATCTCGTTAAAGTAGCTAAAAAATTCACTGAAGATTCTAAAGTGGCTATCCGCAATGTCCGTCGCGACATGAATGATACACTTAAAAAGCTCGAAAAAGATAAAGAAATCAATGAAGATGAAATGCATAACTCACAAGATGATGTGCAAAAGCATACTGACGAATTCATCAAAAAATGTGATGATCTCTTTTTAGCAAAAGAAAAGGAAATACTGGAAATATAACATAATGATGCCCCGACATGTAGCCATCATTATGGATGGAAATGGTAGATGGGCAAAGGCTAGAGATCTTGCGCGCAGCGAAGGTCATAAAGCAGGCACTGAAGCAGCCAAAGCTATAGTAGAAAAAAGCCGAGAACTCGGTATTAAATATTTGACCTTGTATACGTTCTCCAAAGAGAACTGGGCAAGGCCAAAAGATGAAATAGCTCAGCTCTTCAATCTGTTAACTGTTTTTTTAAAAAAAGAACTGTTGAATCTGTGTGAACAGGACATACGCTTAAATGTTTTGGGAGAACTTTCAGACTTCCCATTCGGCGTAAAACAGGTTGTTGCCCATACCATAAAAAAAACTCAGCATTGCAGCTCAATGACATTAAACCTTGCACTGAATTATTCAGGCAGGGATGAATTGGTGCGAGCTTGTAAAAAATTAATTTCTTCGGGACTTCGGGAAGACCAAATTACCCAAGAAACTATTTCCGAAAATTTATATACAGCCGGACAGCCGGACCCTGATTTAATTATCCGCACCAGCGGAGAACAGCGGCTTTCAAACTATTTACTGTTTCAGGCTGCATACTCTGAGTTATACTTTACTGATGTATATTGGCCGGACTTTACGCCAGATGAGCTGGAAAAAGCATTAGCCGACTTTACTAAAAGACAGCGTCGTTTCGGAAAAACCGGCGACCAGATTTAAATATAACAACAATATATATTATTAACCCCTCACAGTTATCTGTCTGAGGGGTTTTTTGTGGGAAAACTCAGAACAAGGTTATGGTAAAAACTTTAAAATTCCACCAGCACTTAAGGCATTTAAAGCAATTGCTATTCCTGCAACCATAACAAGACCAGCACTGGCAACAGGTAAATTCTCAATCCAGCGGCGTGACCCAGAAAAAGTATCTACTAACTTTGATGCTCGAACAGTTAAAATTCCGATTAAAATTAACACTGCTGCAAGGCCGAAGCTAAAAGCAAAAATTAACATAAGTCCAAAAACAATTCTTCCAAGTGCAACAGCAGCAAGCAAGACAACAAGAGCTGTAGGACAAGGAACCATGCCTCCTGCAATTCCTAGGCTCAACATTGACCACCATGACACCTCGCCACTCTCTTTTGTTGATTCATTTTCATTACTATGATGATGGTGATGATGATGCCCGCTCAAAGCTCGCTTTGCGAGCATGACATATCCCACAATAAAAACGAGCAATCCTGAAAAAGCTCCAAGCCACGGATAAAGATCTCCGGGCAAAAAATACCTTGATAATAACAAAGCAATAACACCCAGCACAATAACACTAGCAACATGAGTAATCGTTACAATAATTCCAAGCGTAAAAGCATCTTTAATTTTTCCGCTTCGCCCAATCAAATATGCTGCAACCATAGCCTTTCCATGCCCTGGGCTTAAGGCGTGCCCCATGCCTAAAATAAAGGCCATTCCTAGAGCAACTATAGTTGCCAAAGCTCCTAAATTCTCTTGTGCAAGGTATTCCCGCAAAGCCGCCTGACTAGAATTTTCTTTGGGTTCAGGCGTGAGCGCACTTTTATCATTAATATTTTCTGAAACGCCTAAAGTTGATTCTGAATTTATCTTACTAACGGCATTGCTTGTGAAAGCATAATCTAATGTTCTGGAATCTTTTGAAGTTGCAACCTTACTAACATTTGGCTCTGCCTGAACAAACCATTTTAACCACTTCAATTCTCCAGCTCTAAAATTATGATCAGAAATTTTAAGATCATGATTGTTTGAATTATTAAAAATGCTAAGAGAATAAATCAAATTTAATCGTAAACCATTATTATACCCCCCAACCGCCGGAGCTACGGAGTCGTAATAAAGATCCATTGCAACTGCTTTACCATCTAAAACTACTTCAATATTGGGATACAGAATTTTATGTATCGCTTGAGCTAGATCAGCTTCTTCCTTAGGTGTAACCTCACCATCATGATCCGCATCCGGGACAAGGGTAGCAGTTATGGATGGCCCGATAGCCGTTTCATAAATAATAAGAATCCGCTCACCTTCATTTTGAACTGTGGTTTCTTGTACAACCTCACCCAGCGGATGTGCTGAAACTTGAAACGGAACAACACTCACAACAAAAAATATAAAAATAAGCCAAATAAATCTCATTTGATTTGAGCCTCTTTTTTTTAAAATATATAAACTAGATATAGCAAATAGATTACAAAGAATCGAACTTACGCTATTAGCTCAGCTTTTATTATAAATAAATTTTATAATTCTTTGTTTAAACTAATAAGATAACCGTTCAAATTTGTAATTTATAATTGTTACGTTACGCTTCTTATGTAGCAAATGATAATAATCTTGACAGTATTATTCCTCAAAGTTATATCTCTGCAAAGATGACCAATGGTCATTTTGTGACCGTTGACCACAATATTGTTTAGGAGAAAGCCAAATGGCTAGAAAACAAAAAGAAAAATCTCAACAAACGAAAGAAGAATTAATAAATTCTGCGGAAGAACTTTTCGGTTTAAATGGATATATGGCAACCACTGTCGCCGAAATTACAACCCATGCAGGGTATTCAAAGGGAAGTTTTTATCGACACTGGGTAAGCAAGGATAAACTTTTTTTAGAAATTGTTGAAAACAAACTTACAACATACCGCAATTCTAGAGATCAGAGACTTGATAAAGCTCAAAGTCTTGAAGAAGTTATGCATATTATATGGGATTTTCTGGAAGTAATTGTGCAGGACTACAACTGGGCTAAAGTCTTTCTGGAATTTACAGTTTATGCATCACGCATCCCGGAGTTGCGTGATGATCTCAGTTTAAGCCAATACAGGCTGTCGGAAAAAGTTTTTGCTAATTTAGTTAGCAAGTTTATTGAAACTGACTACCATCCTGAAAAATTAGGTGCTTTCAATACCGTTCTTTTTGAAGGGTTCATGGTTCAAAATGCTCTTCAAACTGGATTTGTAGACCTAAAAGATGTTCGCGAAGCTGCGATCACCCTCGCTTTGGCAAATGGGCTAAAAAAGTAACAGCTTAAACTTAAAAACAACGCCTTAATGGAGAGAAAATGAAAAGACTACTACTTACCTTCATTGCCTTAGTAATCGGATTTGCAGCAATGCCTTTTTCTGCGAATGCAGCCCCCATAACACTTACCTACTCCTGTTTTTTTCCGCCTACTCATGTTCAATCAAAACTAGCTGAAGCATGGTGCAAGGAAGTAGAAAAACGGACAGATAATAAAATTAAAATTTCATACTTCCCGGGCGGAACACTTACTAAGGCTAAACAATGTTATGACGGCGTTGTCGAAGGGATCTCTGACATAGGCCTTTCAGCTCTCGCTTACTCACGCGGGCGTTTCCCGACAATGGCAGCAGTTGATCTTCCATTAGGTTATAAATCAGGTACCGCGGCTACTAAGGTAGCTAATGAAGTATACGAAAAATTTAAACCAAAAGAATTTAATGATGTTGCTCCTATGTACTTTCACGCACATGGACCAGGTCTCCTTTTTACTGCAAAAACACCTGTTAAAACTTTAGAAGATCTAAAAGGTTTAAAATTACGCGGTACAGGAAACTGCGCAGAATTGATTAAAATCCTTGGTGGTGCTCCTGTCGCAATGTCCATGCCTGATTCATATCAAGCTATCCGGAAAGGAGTTGTAAACGGAGGTATGTATCCGATGGAAAGCAATAAAGGCTGGAAAATGGCTGATGTTGTAGACTATTGTACACTTGATTTCCCTGTTGGATATACAACCACTTTTTTCATTGTAATGAACAAGGACAAATGGAACTCAATACCTGCTGATCTCCAGAAAATTATCACTGAAATAAACAAGGAATGGGCGAAAAAACACGGACAGGCTTGGGATGAAAGTGATGCTGTCGGTAAAGAATTTTTAACTAAAAAAGGTGGAAAGTTTATTACCTTAAGCAAAGCTGAAGGCGCACGCTGGAAAGAAAAAGCCGCTCCTATGATGGATAAGTATGTGAAAGTAACAAATTCTAAGGGATTAAACGGCAAAGAAATTTTAGATTTCACAGTTCAATCACTCAAAAAATGCAATAATTAAGAAAAATTGCAAACAGACATCGTTTCTAAAATATAGTGTTAAGAACCGCATCCTAAATATATTTGATCTTAAACTTTTTTACAATAATAAAACAACTTACACCTTACACCTCTTTAACGGAGCTCCATGTGAGTGAATTAAAAAGTTCAAACCTGATAAGTAAACTTGAAACCATATTAAAAAATATTGCAGCATTTTGTCTTCTCAGTATGGCTCTGCTGACTGGAGCAGATATCATATTCCGTGGAGCATTAGGATCTCCTATCTTCGGAGTTGAAGAAATTATTGCGGTACTTGCGGTATTAACGACCGGGTTGTCCCTAGGTTATACCCATTCGCAGAAAAGCAACATCGGAGTGGAATTCCTTGTCAGCAAATTTAAGCACAGAACTCGTCACAATATTAACTGCGCAACAAATATTGTAAGCGCAGCGCTTTTCGCGGTGGTTGCGTGGAGGCTTGTTCTGTACGGTCAAAGTTTGAAAGATGCTGGCGAAGTAACAATGACGCTCGCACTGCCGACCTATATGATAATCTACTCACTTGCTTTCGGATTTGGATGTTTCACACTGACTTTACTTAAAGAAATAGCCAAGCATCTTTTGGGGGATAAGTAATATGGAACCGAGTACAGCCGGAATCCTCGGTGTATTAGTAATGCTGGCTCTTTTTCTTACCCGTATGCCTGTTGCATATGTAATGACTCTTGTCGGCTTCAGCGGATTTTCGTTTCTAATATCGATGAAAGGTGGACTAAACTTATTATCCAGAAGTTTTTATGATTCATTTTCTTCGTACAGTCTGGCAACAGTTCCTCTTTTTATTTTAATGGGCCAGCTAGCTTTTAACAGCGGCATAAGTCGCAAACTTTATAAAACGGCTTACCACTTTCTCGGGAATATTCAGGGAGGCTTAGCAATGGCTACCGTAGCCGCATGCACGGCCTTCGGAGCTGTCTGCGGATCAAGTCCTGCAACAGCAGCGACAATGGCGACTGTAGGCATCCCTGAAATGAAGCGGTATGGATATTCCAATTCCCTTGCAGCCGGCTCTGTAGCCTCAGGCGGCGGGCTAGGAATGATAATGCCGCCAAGTGTAGTTCTCATTGTTTACGGAGTGCTCACCGAGCAATCAATAGGTGAGCTATTCATGGCTGGAATAGTACCATCGATAGTTCTTACACTTCTTTTTATTGTGGCAATAGCTATCCAATGTCACAAAAATCCAAATCTCGGGCCTAAAGGTGAAACATTCACTTTTGCCGAAAAAATGCGTTCACTGATCGGGCTTGCTGATACATTTATAATTTTCGCACTGGTAATTGGCGGAATGTTCTTTGGTTTTTTCACTCCAAATGAGTCCGCTGCAGTCGGTGTTCTGGGCATACTCGTTTTAGGTATTTTAAAACGACAACTCACATGGCAGGCTTTTTTAAATTCACTTTATGAAACACTTCGCACATCCTGCATGGTTCTGCTACTCGTTGCTGGAGCTGTAATATTTGGAAAGTTTTTAGCTGTAACGAGAATTCCGTTCGATATTGCAGAATGGACTGCGTCATTTGACCTTCATCCACTTATAATTATGGGCATGATTCTTACCATATATTTTATAGGCGGATGTTTTATGGATGCTTTAGCTTTGATCATGCTTACAATTCCAGTCTTCTATCCTGTCGTGATGTCACTTGGATTCAATCCTATCTGGTTTGGAATAATAATTGTTTTGGTTACACAAATCGGAGTTATAACTCCCCCTGTAGGAATCAATGTCTACGTGGTTTACGGGATGGCTAAAAAGTTTGAACCATCAATCACATTAGAAGAAATATTTAAGGGAACTATTCCATTTCTTTTGGCAATTATCGTCGGATTAATTTTATTTGCAATCTTCCCCAAGATCATCTTGTTCCTGCCACAGGCTATGTATTAAAAATAATTAATTAGACTTTTAAATAGAGATTCTTGCCCATCAAATAAAATTAGCGCCTCAGTTTATAAAACTAAGGCGCTAATTTTTAAATATTAATTTTAGCCAAAATCTACTTAATAAGAATATCATCGATTGTTTTTCGGTTACGCGGAATTGTTCCACTTTCATCTGGTTTGCCTATAACAAGTAAAGCTGCAATGCGTAGCTTATCACTCATATTTAAATGTTCTTTAATTAAATCAGGATTAAACATTCCGACCCAACAAGAACCTAATCCTAGCTCTGTTGCACGAAGCATCATAAAAGACATAGCTATCGATAAATTCATAACACTGGCTCCGAACTTATCAGAATCAGGTTCGCTTTCAGCTTTAGCAACATATTCTTCGATACCTTGCATAGGCTCCTCTTCCATAATATTATTTTCCCTAAAGAAAAATGCACTGGCTTGAGAATCTTTTATGTATCCATCCAGATCAACACAGCAAACAATAACAGCAGGAGCTTTACCTATCCAAGACTGATTCCGGGATACTTTTTTTGTTGAAAGCCATTCTATTGTTGTTTTGTCAGTTACAACTTTAAAACGCCATGGCTGAGAATTTAAACTAGATGGGGCGTTCCGGCCTGCATCAAGAATCTCCATAATATCTGAATCATTTAAAGGCGTATCTAAATAAGATCTTACGCTATGCCTTTGCTTAATTGCATCCTTAACGCTAATTGTCATACGTAACTCCATATTTATATTTTCTTTAAATTAAATGATTATCTAATTAACTTAAACAAAATATAAAAACAATCACTTCGTTAAAACGGTTCTATTAAAACTAAAATGTTATCCCAAACATATGTGCAATAAACAAGGTTCCTAATAAACAAGGCATATAAATTATAGTCGTGATCAAAACACTTGCAGAGGTTTCCATTTCTAATGTTTCATATTCCTGCGATAATACGCATGTTATAGCTGCTGCTGGCATTCCGGATGATACAACTCCCATAATAAGCATATTTTCAGGAACCTTAAGTAAAGACAAAAATACTGCTGCTAAAACAGGATGCAAGATCATTTTACTAAAGTTAACTAATAGTATTTTAGACCATTCGAGTTTTATTTTCTGCTTACTTAGTACGATTCCAACAGCAAAGAGAGCGCACGGAATTGAAGACATTCCAAAGCTATGCAAAGCTTTGGTAAAAAAAGCTGGAAGAGATATTTGCAGGATAGAAAAAACAATACCGATTAATGCAGAAATAACTAGAGGTGTTTTCAATGTTAAAATTACTATTGAATAGATAATTAAAAATAAAGACTTATCCTTATCCGCTCTATACAAAGAAAATTTTGCTACGACAATAATGATAAGTAAGGTAGGTATAAGGATAGAGATAGTTGTAGCAATTAAAACATCCTTACCATGACCAAACAACGAAAGCATCACCGGAAGACCTAAAAAAGCACAATTAGGAAAACTTCCTGTCATAGCTCTCATAGCACTCTCAGTGTAGTGTGATTTAAAAACATATTTTGAAAATATAAACATTAATAGATAGGATATGAGCATAGAAGCAACAGTTCCTGTAATAAATCGACCTCTTGCTATCTCATTTATCGGAGTTGTGGCGAGTGATCCAAATATAAGTGCTGGCAGAGTAAAGTAACAAACAAAGCCATTTAATACGGTGGCACTATTTTCCGGTAATATTTCACTTCTATATGCAAACGCCCCACCCAAAATCATTAAAAAAATTGGAATTAGCGTGCAGAGAACTAAAGTAACCATTATTCCCTCGAAATCGTTAAATTTATTTAAACAGATAATTTCTAGCAAAAGTATAAGAAAATCATATTCAGACGCGAAAACCCCCATACATCATAATGTACAGGGGTTTTAAAAACTAAAGTCCTTGCGACGACCTACTTTCCCACTAGCTACCTAGCAGTATCATCGGCGATGGAGGTCTTAACTTCCGAGTTCGGAATGGGATCGGGTGTGGCCCCTCCTCAATGGTCGCAAGGACAAATATTTAAAAATATATTTATTTATCTAGAGCATTATTCTTAACAAATAACTTATGCCGAAGCAGGAGAAAGAGTTCTATATAAAGAACTTCTCACTGTCAACAGCTATTAGCTTATAGAATCAGTCTTTCCCGATATTAAAAACTTTTTAAAAGGACTTTTGAACCAGCTAACAATAGAATCTAAGGTTCTATATTAATTAACCAGACTAAACAGCTGTAAGCTGATTTATAAACGCGGTTCTGGCTTCTTCTAAACAGAACGAAAAATCACTTTGCAAATATTTCCTTTAACGCAAGAAACCCCGTACATAATATGTACGGGGTTTCTTTAAAAACAAAAGTCCTTGCGACGACCTACTTTCCCACTAGCTACCTAGCAGTATCATCGGCGATGGAGGTCTTAACTTCCGAGTTCGGAATGGGATCGGGTGTGGCCCCTCCTCAATGGTCGCAAGGACAAATTTCTTTTGTTAATAACTTTTATAC